>SXOM01000189.1 GCA_005776735.1 Pseudomonadota bacterium | reverse complement strand
GGACCTGCTCAGACAGTACGTCATGGACACAGCTGGTCGCCAGCAGGCAGACAACACTGAGCAGACCTAGAACACTGATCAATTAGGTAATAGCTCAAGAAGCAAGTTGCCGGTCCTCCTCATCATGTGCGGCGACCTGCTCGCCACCCGCGGCGACCGCGTGGGCTCGGAAGCGGCGTGGGCGGAGGCCGCGCGCCTCAACGACGCGCGGTGAGGGCCGCCAGCGCGTCGCGCGCCGCGAGGCCGATCGCCGGGCGCGCGTAGAGGTAGCCCTGGGCGTGCGCACACCCGAGCGCAGCGACCGCCTCGGCCTCCTCCTCGGTCTCCACGCCCTCGGCGACGACGCTCATTCCCAGCGCGTGCGCCATCGAGGCCAGTCCGCGGACGATCTCGGCCGGCTTGGTCTCGGCCAACAGCGCGCACGTGAACGACCGGTCGATCTTGATGCACCGCACCGGGAAGCGTCGCAGGTGCGCGAGGCTGGACCACCCCGTCCCGAAGTCGTCGAGCGCGAACGACAAGCCCTCGTCCACCAGCTCCGCCATCAACGCCGCCACCTCGTCCGGCCGGTCGACGAGCACCGTCTCGGTGACCTCCACGAAGAGGCGCCCGGCCGGCACCCCCGACCCGCGCGCGACCAGCCGTAGACACTCCGCGAACCGCGGGTCGGTGAGCTGGCGCGCGTTGGCGTTGACGTGGAGCACGAAGTCGTCGTCGGCCAGGCCCGCGTTGCGGAGCGCCACCAGCCAGTCGACCGACTTCTCGAGCACCAGGATCCCGAGGTCGGCGCCGAGGTCGAGGTCGTCGGACACCGAGAGGAGCTCCATCGGCGGGACCCAACCGAGCTCCGGGTGGCGCCACCGGACCAGCGCTTCGGCGCCCACCGGCCGGTGGGTGAGCGTCTCCACGATGGGCTGGAACGCGACCGCCACCTCGCGGCGCCGGATGGCGTTGGCCACGTCGCGCTCCAACTGGGCGCGGCGCTGCACCCGCTCGCGCAGGTCGGGGTCGGCGAGGCCGTGGCCCACGCGCCCGTCGGCGCGCGCCGCGTACATGGCCGCGTCGGCGTCGCGGATCAGCGTGTCGACGTCGGTCTGGCCGTCGCCCAGGACCGCGCCGACGGTGCCCGCGATCTGCACGACGCGGCCGCCGAGGTGGAAGTCCTTCGCCAGCGCCCGCTCCACGCGGCGCGCGGTCGCCAGCGCCTGCTCGTCGCGGTGCCGCGGCTCGAGCAGCACGCCGAACTCGTCGCCCCCCATGCGGGCGACGGTGTCGCCCGGGCGGACCGTCCCGCGGATGCGCTCGGCGACCGCGCGCAGCAGCTCGTCGCCGACGGCGTGCCCGAGGCGATCGTTGACCTGCTTGAACTTCCGGAGGTCGATGAACAGGACCGCGAACGAGGCGGAGGAGGAGCGGCGCGCCCGATGCACGGCGAGCTGCACGCGCTCGACGAAGATGCGCCGGTTGGGGAGGTTGGTGACCGGGTCGCGGGTGGCGGCCTCGAGCGCCTGGGCCTCGGCGTCCTTGATCGCCTGGATGTCGGTGATGGCGCCGGCGACACGCTCCGCCGCCCCCGACGCGTCGCGGTACACGCGGGCGCGCACTTGCACCCACCGGTGCGCGCCGCCCGGCGCACGGATGCGCACCTCCTCGCGAATCTCGTCGAGCTCGTGGAGCTGGCCCACGAGCACCGCGGCGCGCGCGCGATCTTCGGGGTGGAGCAACCGCTCCGCCTCTTCGGCCGTCGTCACCGCGCTGCGCGCCTCGACCAGCTCCATGCAACGCTGGGTGAGGTAGCCCTGGCGCTCCACCAGGTCGTACTCCCACAGGCCGTCGTTCGCGCCACGCACCGCCCGCTCCAGCCGCCCTTCGACCTCGCGCAGGCGCTCGGCTTCGCGCCGGAGCGTGAGGTCGTGCCGCACCACGACGAAGTGCAGCACACGCCCCGCGGGGTCGAGCACCGGGGTGACGTGCACGTCGTGCGGGACCTCGACGCCGTCCTTGCGGCGGCTCACCAGCTCGCCGTGGAACGGCTCCCCCTTGCGCAGCCGTTCGTCGATCTCGTCGTAGAACCCGGCGGGACGGGTGGTGCCCCGCAACAGGGTCCGCGGCGACTGGCCGCGGGTCTCTTCGAAGGTGTACCCGGTGAGCCGGCACCACGCGGGGTTCACGTAGATGAAGTACCCGTCGAGGTTGGTGACCTCGACGGCATCCTCCACCCACTCGAGCGCACGCGACAGCGAAGGGATGTCGACAGGGTTCGGGTTCACGGGGGCCCAGTGTATTACGTCGGCCCGATGTGGACCGTTCACGACGGAAGGCTGGTGCGCGAGCTCCAGACCGCCGACTTCCGGGCGGCGTTCGCGCTCGTCGCCGCCATCGTCGACCCCGCCGAGGCCGCGGGCCATCACCCCGACGTGCACTTCGGCTGGGGCTACGTCCGGCTGGAGCTCACCACCCACGACGAGGGCGGCGTCACCGCGCTGGACTGGGCGTTGGCGGCGGAGCTCGACAAGGTGCTGCCGCCCTGACTACCCGCGCGCGGCGACGGCCTCGACGCGCTCGAGCACCTGTTTGGCCGGGATGACCTCCGCGAACGGGACCACCTGCTCGGGAAGTTCGGCCGCCTTCTCGGTGCAGAAGCGCTTGCTGACCGCGAGCACGAGGTTCTTCGGTCCGTACTTCTTGAGCAGGCCCAGCCGCTTTTCGATCGTTCCCTTGCGCCAGAACCCGAGGATCTCGAGGTGCGCGACGCGCGCACCCTTGCGGAAGCTGAAGTCGGGGACCACCACGCCTTCGCTCCCCTGCACGATCGGCGTGGGGTCGCGCTCGAGGACCCACCCCGACTCGAGCGCCTCGAAGCGCTCCGCGAACCAGATGGCCTCGCGCGTTTCGTAGTTGCCGACGTCGCGCGCTTCGCTGCGCAGGCCCGACTCCTGGTCGAGCACGAGCGTGGGCTTGTAGTGGCGCACCTTCACGCCCGCCTGCAACGACCAGCGCGGCTGGAGCACGAGCGTGGGCAGGAACTTCGCGAGCGCGAGTCCGTAGCGGCTGCCCTGGGCCAACAACGACGCCGGCCCGTCGAGCTGCAAGAGCAGATCGGGGCCTTCGCGCGAACCGGTGAAGCAGAGCTGGTTGAACTTCACCGCGCGGAGCAATTGGCGCGCCGCCGCGGGGGTGGCGTCGGGCACCCGGACGTGAAGCCGCTCGGCGGAGAACAACAACGCCTGCACCAGCGCGAGGTTGTACCGGTCGAGCAACCACCGCGCGTCGCCCGCCCGGTGGCCGAGGAGCCGCTGCTCGGCGGGGTGATCGGCGTACAGCGCGTCGGGGAGCGTGGCGGGATCGACCCCGAGCTCGGCCGCGACCGCGGCGTAGACCGACGCAACCGTGGCCGCGCCCTCCAGCTCGACGGTGGAGAGCGGGCCCCGCCGCGCGCTCTCGAGCCACACCTTCTGGCGCAGCTCGCGGGGGGGGATGGGCGCGCTCGTCTCGAACTCGCACACGTCGAAGACGAGCTTGGCCAGGCCGTCGAACAGCTTGCGGTCGGTGGCGTCGCCCAACAGGCCCTCGAGCTCTTCGTCGAGGTCGGCCCGCCGCCGGCCCACGCCGCCGGTGATGCAGCCGAGGATCTCCTCGGCCCGCTCCCGGTGACGGTCGGACTCCGGGTCGAGGAACCCCGGGCGCGCGCGCCCGTCCTTGACCGTGGCGCGCACGAGGTCACCGGTAAGCATCGTGCTCCCGGCGGCGCGAGCTCGCGGCGGACTCGGTGGTGCCCGCGGAGACGAGCTCGTAGAGGATGGCCTGCTTGTCGCCCGAAGGGCGGAGGATGCGCCCGAGCCGCTGCACCGCTTCGCGCACCGTGGACGTGCCGCTGACGATGATCGCGACCTCGGCCGCGGGGAGATCGACCCCCTCGTTGAGCACGCGACTGGTGGTGATGCACCGGACCTCGCCGGCCGAGAAGGCGTCGAGGATCCACCGCCGCTCCTTGAGCTCGGTGTGGTGCGTGATGCACGGGACGAGCAGCTCGCGGCTGACCCGCAACGCGGTGGCGTTGTCGTTGGTGAACACGATCGCCCGCCGACCGGCCTCGGCCGCGAGAATCTGGCGCACCATCTCGACCTTGCGCTCGCCCCCGTGGGCGATGGCCTTGGCCGCCAGGAACGCCTTGAACGCCGCCCGCCCCTCCCGGCTGCGGCTGGCCTCGATCACAAAACGGCTCCACCCGTCGGGCCCACGCATGGAGATGCGGCGGGAGGTGACGAAGTCGCGGTAGGTCCCGCGGAGCTCGGCGTACCGCCGCTCTTCGTCGGCGGAGAGCGCGACCTCGACCACCTCGACCTCGTACGGAGCCAGGAAGTCGCCCGCGAGCTGGGGGATCTCGACGCGGTGCACCACCGGCCCGACGAGCGGGAACAGCTCTTCGTGGCGCCCGTCGGGCCGCTCGAGCGTGGCGGTGAGGCCGAGCCGCAGCGGCGCGATCATCGACATGGCCGCCCGGAGGTACATCGGCGCCGGGAGGTGATGCACCTCGTCGAAGACGACGAGGCCGAACCGGTCGCCGTAACGATCCATGTGCATCCACGCCGAGTCGTAGGTGGTGACCGTGATGTCGCGCACCTCGTGCCGGCCGCCCCCGAGCGCGCCGATCTCGACGCCGAAGGCGGCGTGGAGGTTGCCGTACCACTGGCTCATCAGGTCGAGGGTCGGCACCACCACCAGCGTGCTGCGCTGGGCCAACGCGATGCACGACTCGGCCACGAAGCTCTTTCCCGCGCCGGTGGGCAGCACCACGATGCCGCGCCAGCGCGCCGCCCGCCACGCCTCGACCGCCGCGCGCTGGTAGTCACGGGCGCTGCGCGTGGAGAGGTGCCGCAGGTCGGGCAGGCGCGCGTAGGCCCGCGCCTCGTCGACGAGCTCGGTGCCATCGGCCCGACAGCGCTCGACCAGCGCCGCGTACTGGTGGCCATGCGCACGGGCCGCGCCCACCCGGTCGTCCCACGAAAAGCCCTCGGGCAGCGCGTCGCGCTCGGGGCCGTGGAGGACGAGGGTGCCGCCCTCGTATCGGAGGGTCCATGCCATCCGGCGCCATGCTAAACGCCCGTTCAGGCTTGTCAAGAGCAGCGCGCCACGCACCCGCCCCGGCCGCTCGAGGGGCCGGTCGCGGCGGGGCGCCCCCACACCGTCACCGCCCGTCGGCGACCACGTCGGGCGACAAGACCGCGTCGAGGTTCACCCCCCACGCGGCTTCGGCCTCGGCCACGAGCGGGCCGGCGTCCGCGGAGAGCGCACCGACCGCCCAGATGCGCACCTCGCCGTCCCAGCTCCCCGAAGCGAGCCACTGACTGTTCGCCGAGAACGCCAACGCCGACACGCGCGCCCGGTGGCCGCTGGTTCGCGCGCGGGGCTCGGACTCGCCGACCGCCCACACCGACACCGCACCGTCGAGGGTGCCGACCGCCAACCACCGCCCGTCCGGCGAGGCCGCGAGGTCGATGACGTTGCCGGGGGTCGGTGCGGTCCAGGTGACGGTCCCGTCGGGGTGGAAACGTCGGAGCGACGTCGCGTCCCCGACGAACACGTTGGTGCCCGAGATCGCCACGCCCGTGGACTCTTTCACCTCGGCCAGGCGGGTCCACGTGACCGACGCGCCGTCGGTCCCGAGCCAGACGCCGCCCATGTCGTCCAGGCCTGCCAGGGCGGTGCCCTCCGCGTTGCCTTCGAGGTCCTGGAAGCCGGGCTCACTGAGCTTGGCCATCGGCGCCGCCGGCGAGAGCGGGAACGACCACAGCTCGGGCTTGTAGGGCGCCACGACGACCCCCGTACGTCGCAGCCAGGCGACGCGCCGAGAGTTGGCGAACTTCGCCCGCCGCAGCTCGGTGAGGGCCGGCCACGCGTAGATGGCCTGCTCCCCCGCCGCCGACGTCACCGCGAAGGCGGCGCCGTCGGGCGAGAAGGCGACGTCCTTGGCAACCCCGGCCGCCCCGAAGAAGGGGGCCCGCTGCGCGCCGGTGCGAGGATCGAGCGCCAGCGCCAGGCCGTTGCCCTGCGTCGCGACGAGGCCCGTGCCGTCCGTCGCCCACGCCAACGCCGTCACGCCGGTGTCGAGGAGCAAGCGGTGGGGGTGGGTGTCCCGCGGGGCGGCCCGGTCTTCGATGGCGTGGCCGACGAGCCGGAAGTGGTCGTCGTCGAGCCAGGTTCCCCACAGGCCCCGGTGCCGTAGCCGGAGCGAGACGACGTCGGTGACGGTGTCCCACACCACCGCATCGCCGCCGCTGATGCCGACCAGGGCGCGCCCCGCCCGCCACGCGAGCGTGAAGACCGCCTCTTCGCCCAGCCGACGGCGCGGTCCCGGCGTGCCGTCCAGGCCCACCAGGAGCAGCCAACCGCGGGTGGTGCCCACCGCGGCGAGGCCGGGCTCGAGCTCCTGGATGAGCGTCGGGAGCCCCTCGTCGGCGGACAGCGTGAGGAGCGTACGCACCTCGTCCCCATGGCGGAGGAGCACCGAGGACGACCGACACCCGACGAGGAGGTCGCCCGTCGACGTGAGCGAGGTGGCGTTGGCCGCGCCGGAGGTCGGGCAGCTCGTCGTCACCGTGGTCTCGCCGGTGGCGAGGTCGACCACGTGCTCGTCCTGCGAGGTGTGGGTGGAGACGTGGCCCGCTTGGGCGGTGAACGGCGACGTGGCCGTGGAGGCCCCGTGGGCGGCGGTGAGGACCGGCTCCCGCGGCCAATCCCAGCGCCAGACCCGCTGGTCGTCGCCGACCACGATGAGCCGGGTGCTCGCCACGTCGAACATCCCGCGCCGCCAGTGCCCGTCGGCGCGGGCGAGCTCTCGCCCGTCGGCGTCCACGATGGCGGCCTCTGCACCTCGGATGCACAGGATCGGCGCGCCCGCCGGGTGGAGGAAGACCCGCTTGCACGAGGGAAGCGCCGCGCGGCGCACCACCGACCACCGCTCTCGGCCAAAGACCGCGGCGAGCATCCCGCGCGCCTCTGGGCTGTCGTGGCGCCGCACCGCGTGCACCGCCAGGAGCTCGGCCTCCATGTCGAGGCCCTGGCTCGCGGCCGCCGAGGCCTGCGCTCGCAGCGCCGAGGCGAAGGCCACACGTTCGTCCTCGCGCGCTTCGGCGGCCTCGGCCGCCATCGCTTCGGCGCGGGCGTGCTCGGCGGCGGTGCGCGTCCACCCCACGCCGACCGCGAGCAACACCGCGCCGAGCCCGACACCACCGACCTGCAGCGGCAACCGCCAGCGCTGCACCAGCCGCAGGAGCAGCTCCGTGGTCGTGTACTCGTGCGCCGCCACCCGGCGCCCTTCGAACCAGGCGAGCAGGTCGTCGGCGAACGCGCTCGCCGACGCATACCGCGCGTCGGCGGACGCCTGGAGCGCCTTGTCGGCGATGGCCACGAGCTCTGGCGGCAACGGCGGGTCGCGGCGGCGGCGGGACTCCCGCGCCCAGTCTTCGGGCGGCAGGCCCGTCAGCACCTCGGCGAGCACGCCCCCCAGCGCGAAGACGTCGGCGCGACCGTCGACCGGCTCGCCGCTCGCCTGCTCGGGGCTCATGTACCCGGGGGTGCCCACGCCCGGCTCGGCCTTGCGCCCCTCCTCGCGGGTGCACGCCAGGCCCCAGTCGGCGACGATGGTCTCGCCGAACGCGCCGGTGAGCACGTTGGCGGGCTTCACGTCGCGGTGGACGATGCCCTGGCCGTGCGCGTAGGCGAGCGCCTGGGCGGCGTCGGCGACGTGGCGGACCAGGCGCAGCCGCCCCGGCAGGTCGGGCGTGCGCTGGATCGCGTCGGCCAGGCTGCGGCCGGTGAACAGCCGCATCGCGTACCACGGGCGCCCGTCGGGCTCCCGGCCGGCTTCGTAGACCGGGACGATCCCCGGGTGCTCCAGGCGCGCGGTGAGCTGGGCCTCGCGCGCGAGGCGCTGCGCGCTGTGGGTGTCGCCGGGGCGCACGGTCTTGACGGCCACGTCGCGTCGGAGGCGGGGATCCCACGCCGACCGCACCTCGCCCATGCCGCCGCGCCCGAGCACCCCGCCCACCTCGAACGGCAGGTCGGCCGGCGCGCCGAGGGGCCCAGCGGACCCTCCGACGGTGGTGCCACCGCTCTGCACGCGCTGCCCCGGGCGCGGATTGGACGACATGGGCTAGCTGAAGTCCTCGATCCGATCGTGGGGATACCGGACCAGCTCGAGGGTTCCCGCGCCGTCGGTACGTACCAGATCGGCGCGGATGCCCGACGCCCTGAGGCGCCGCCGCACGCGCAAGAGCAGCGCATCGAGGCGGCCACGACGGACCGACGCGTCGTCCTCGTCGGGCCAGAGCTCGCCGGTCAGCACCGACCACGCCACCGGCCCGTCGACCGCGACGAGCTCGGTGAACAGGCGCGCCTGCATCCCGCTGAAGATGACCGGAGCGCGCTCCTGGCGGTGCACCTGCACGGTGTCGAATCGCGCCATCAGGTGCAGCGGCTCGGCGAAGTCGCCCAGCCGGCGCGTCGTACGGGGGCCCGCTTCGCCCAACGGCAACGCCACGAATCGGAGGCGGCGCTCCCCGAGCGTGAGCGTGTCGCCAGCGGCCACACCGAGCGTCTCGCCGCCGACCCGCACCCTGAACCCCTCGCCCGCCGTCCAGAGCTGGGCCACCGCGTCTTCGCGCCACCCGGCCACCAGCCGCAGGCGACCTTCGTCGACCAGCGAACCCACGGCGGGCAACATCTGCCGGGCGAGCCCTTCGCCCTCGATGCCGAGCACTTCGGCCGGCAGGTGCACCTCGACCACCCGAAGCGGCACGCCCGGGGCGAGCTCCACGGTGAGCCCCGGCCGCAAGACGACATGCGACACGGGCTCTCCGCCGACGGCCAGGCCACCGCGGAGCGGAAGCAGGTGGAGCTGCCCCTCGCGCAGGCTCACCATCGCGTGGGCTTCGCTGACCCGCCCATCGTCGACCGACAGGGCGGCGGCCGAGGATCGACCGATGAAGTCACCGGGGCTCAGCTCCACGCTCTGCCCGGCGAGCGCCTCGAGGACGACGTAGGTCTGCACACCGGAAGCGTAGCGCGGCGGGCGGACAGGCGGAGCCCGGCGATCATGGGCGCCGCGCCGCGACCGGCCGCGGCGAGCGGCCGAGGCGGGCGCGCGGCGCGCGGATCGCCGCGCGGACCGCGATGCGCGATCACTCGAAGCCGGAGTCGCCCTACGTCCCGCTCGCGAAGCGCGACCCGCTCCCGCCCCTCCCGGCACCGAATCGTCCCGCGCGGCGCCCGCCGGACCCGGCCGCCGGCAGGACGGGCGCGGGGCGCCGCCCTGACCCGTCAGCTTGGGACGCGCGGGCCGGCCCTCGACGAACAAGAGCGCCACCGCCCCGAAGAGCACGCCGAGCCACAACGTCGCCCCTCGGATCAGCATGCTCGTGGCGGTGACCTCGGCGTTGGGCAGGCCGAGCAGCCGCTCCGGCAGCGTGACGAGGAGCCCGT
>SXOM01000188.1 GCA_005776735.1 Pseudomonadota bacterium | reverse complement strand
GATGGCATCACCATTTCGGGCGGCGAACCTTTTGATCAGCCGCTGGCCCTGCGCCACTTGCTCGACGCCCTGCACGCCTGGCGCACCCAAGCCAACGACGACTTTGACATCCTGTGCTACAGCGGCTACCCACTTACCATCCTGCAGAAGCGCCATTCTCAGCTTCTCGAGCGCCTCGATGCGCTGATCCCGGAACCCTTTGTCGAGACCCTGCCGCGCACGCAACTGTGGCGCGGTTCGTCCAACCAAACCCTGGTGCCACTGTCTGCGCGCGGCAAGCAACGCTATGCGGCGTACATCGATGCGCTCGCCGATTCCGCCGGCAAGCGCATTCAGGCGCAGGTCGATGGAGACCAGATCTGGTACATCGGCATACCCGAGCGCGGTGATATGCCTGTAGTCGAAGCGCAATGCCGCGAGCGGGGTGTGGCTTTCAGCAGCGTATCGTGGCGGCAATAGACGATCCTGCGCGCGCCCGGCCGTCGCAGCACGCCCACGCGAAGAGCAGGCCCAGGCCCACCTCCATGCCGGCGGTGCTCAGCGGCACGGCGAGGAGCGTGAGCCACACGAGCCCCTCGCGCAGCGCCGCCGTCACGCGAGCACCCGCTCGTACAGCGCCATCGTGCGGTCGGCGACCGTGTCCCAGTCGAAGTGCGCCGCGACGCGCGCCCGGCAGGCGGCGCCCGCCTGGGCGAGGCGCCCGGCGTCGGCCGTCTCGGCCTCATGCAACGCCCGCGCCCAGGCCTCCGGCGCGTCGACCGGCAGGCGCCATGTGGCGAGCCCGCCGTGCGCTTCGTCGTTGGGGGGGATGTCGGACGCCAGGAGCGGGAGCCCGGCGGCCATGGCCTCCAGGAGCGCGACCGGCAGGCCCTCCACGCGGCTCGGAAACACGAACGCGCGCGCGTGCGTCAACAACATGCGCTTCTCGAGGCCGAAGCGGGGCCCGGCGAAGACGACGTGCGCTTCGGGGGCCGTGCGGTGCAGGTGCGCGACGTGGCCCGACGAGTAGGCGCCACCGCCGGTGATCACCACCGGCATCTGGGGGCGCGCGATGCGCGCGGCGTCGACCAGGGTGTCGAGCCCCTTCTCCGGGACCAGCCGCCCGAGGAACAGGAAGTAGCGGCCGGGGCGCAACATCGGGAAGATCGAAGGATCCCACGCGACCGGCACGTGGGCCTCGACGCCGTTGGGGATCACGTCCACCGCCCGTCCGCCCTCGGCGGCGGCCCACGCGCCGAGCTCGTGCGACACGCTGATCACGGCGTTGGCGCCGTGCACGGCCACGCGCGCCCCGGCATGGAGCACCTGGCGGGCCATCGCGCCCCACTTGTCGCGTGTCCAGTCGCGGCCGTGCAGCGTCACCACGCTTCGCCGGCCGAGCGCCCGCGGCACCGGCGCGAACAGGCCCGGCCCGCACGCGTGCAGGTGGACGAGATCGTGCCGGAGGCACGCCCGCGGTGCGACCAGCGCCGAGTGCACGAACGCCTCGGCGCTGCGGCTGTACACGGTCGGGGCGTCGGCGAGGCGCACCCCCTCGCGGGTGCAGTTGCCGTGCGGGTTGTACCGGTCGCGACAGTACACGGTGACATAGGCGCCGCGCGCCGCCAGCCGCGGCGCCAACGCGGCGACGTGGGCCTCCACCCCGCCCTCGGCGCCCCACGGTGCACGCAGGCCGGCCATCGCCACCTTCAGCTTCCGGCTCACGGTTCGCCGTCGGGGGCGACGGCGGCGTCGGCGCAGCGGCGGGCGTACTCCGCGTTGACCCAGCCCGAGTAGTCGTGAAGGTGGTTGGTGGCCGCGCCCGGCTCGCGCTGGAACCGGCGGGCGCGCTCGGCCGCGGGGAGCCAGGCGTAGCGGGCCTCCCAGAGCCGGTCGATCGCGGTGGCGCCCCACGACTCCAGCCGGGTGGGGATCGTGGCCTCCCACCGACGCGGCGCGAGCGCGGGGGTGGCGCGCGCCCGGGCCAGCGAGTGGTCGAGCCCCGGCACCCACCGCGCGGCCCACCGGTTGTCGTCGAGGAGGGCGGCGCACGCGTCGCCGCCGGCGAGCGGCACCGCGGTCGCCAGCTCGACGGCGTGGACCATCGAGTGGGTCGGGAGCGCCAGGGCGTCGGTGGCCAGCAGGTAGTTGGTGCACAGGCTCTCCCTCGCCGCGCCGGGCAGCACCCGACGCAGGCCGTGGAGCGCCGCCTTCACGGTCCACACGCGGCCCGGCTCGACCAGGAGCATGAAGTCGACGTCGCCGTCGGCGACGGCGCTGGACTTGCTGAGCCCCCCGGTCAGCAGCACGCCGCGGACGAACGGCACCGCCGCGAGCGCGCCCGCAGCGCGCCGGACACGATCCCATTGGCGCTCGGCCTCGACCGAGCGCGCTTCGCGCCGGGCGAGGTCGGCACCGCGGCCCCGGCGCCAGACGTGGCGCCCCCCTGCTTCGAGCACACCGCGCGCCACCAGCTCGGCCACCGCGACGTCGACCGTGCCGCCGGCCAGGGCCGCGAGCTCGTCGCGGCGGAGGGGGTGGCGGAAGCAGTCGAAGTACAGCACCAGCCGCAGGACGTCCGAAGCGCGCGCTTCCCCCCGAGTCGGGGTATGCTCGGCCCCGGAGGAAGACATGCGCCTGCTCAGTTTCGCCATTCCGCTCGCCGTGCTGGTGGGCTGCCCCGGACCGGGCGATTCCGGGAAGGACACCGCCGACGGGCAGTCCGAAGATACCGCGAGTGGCGGCGGTCAGCAGGACAACTGGTCCCCCGCGGGCTCCGGCATGGCGTACTTCGCCGACGGGGACACCGACAATTCCCTGTTCACCCTCGAACTCGCCGGGGCAAACCCCCCGCGGGACGGTGAGGCGTACTACGGCTTCGTCCGCGCCGGCGCCGACGGCGACCCGGTCGCCCTCGGCGAGATCCAGGTCAACGGCGAAGACGTCCAGTTCACCTCCGACATCGGCGAAAACGCGATCCTCGCCGGCTACAGCCACTTCGAAGCGTGGGCCTCCGACGGCGATGGCGACGAGCCGGACGGCGACGCGGTGTGGGAAGGCCAGGTCGACACCACGGTGTACGACGTCATTCAGCGCCTGCTCATCGCCAACCCCGACACGCCGAGCGGCGAAGGTTCGCTCCGCGCGCTCGAAACGCAGCTCGAGTACCTGCGCGACGAGTCGGCGGCGGCCTCCAGCGGCGGCCTCACGATGTCCGAGCTCGCGCTGGTGGGCGAAAAGGTGGGCAACGCCCTGCAGGACCCGACGGTCGACTCCAACAACGACGGCGACGACGACCTGTACCCCGACACGCTGGCCGTTCACTCCGACGACGAGAAGGGCTCGGGCGAAGGCTTCGTCGAGCTCATCCAGGCCGACTTCGGCGCCGCCGCCGCGGTGGTCGATCCGCTCGACCCCATCCGCACCTACATCGAGCAGGCCTACGACGGGCTCGACCTCACCGAGTACACGGTCAAGACCTTCAGCGCCGACTCCGCGCGCGACACCGGCTCCGCGAGCACCCAGGCCGTCGCGGAAAACCTGCTCGACGACGTGTCCGAGCAGCTCGTGCTGTGCCTCGAGGGCGGCGACGTCAACGAGGACGGCGTGGTCGACCCCCAGGTCGAGGTCGGCATCGAGTGGGCCATCGACCAGACGTCGCAGATGGCGTCGATGACCGTGGGCGTGGTGCGCTGAGCCGCGGGCGGGCCGGCGGGGCGGCTACTTGTAGTCCGCCGCGTCGAGCCCGAGGGCCTTCATCCGGTTGAACAGCGTACGGCGGGTGACGCCGCACGCGGCGGCCGTCTGGATGAGGTGGCCCTTGTGGCGGAGCAGCTGCTTGTGCAGGTAGGCGCGCTCCACCTGGTGCAGCACCCGCTCGGTGAGCTGCGGCAGCGGCACGCTGTCGTCGATGAAGATGCCGCCGGTCGCTTCGTCGGGCTTGCCGCCCTGGCGCAGCTCGCCGGGAAGGTCCTCGGCGCGCAGCTCGCGCCCCGCGCACTGGATGACCCACCGCTCGCACAACGCGCGGAGCTGGCGGACGTTGCCCGGCCAGCGGTAGCGGAGGATGAGCTCCATCGCCTCCGGCGTGGGCGTGGCGGGGTCGAGCTCGTACTCCTTCGCCGCGTCCATCAGGAAGTGGCGCGTGAGGATGGGGATGTCCTCCGGGCGCTCCCGGAGCGGAGGCAACGTGATGGGGTACACGTTGAGCCGGTAGAAGAGGTCCTGCCGGAAGCGGCCGTCGTGCAGCGCGTTCTCGAGGTCGACGTTGGTGGCGGCGATGATGCGCACGTCGACGTCGATGGGGTCGGTGCCCCCCACCCGCCGAAAGCGCATCTCCTCGAGCACGCGGAGCAGGTTGACCTGGACGCTCAGCGACGTCTCGCCGAGCTCGTCGAGGAACAGGCTCCCGCCGTCCGCCATCTCGAAGACACCCGCGCGGCGGCCCACCGCGCCGGGGAAGCTGCCCTTCTCGTGGCCGAAGAGCTCGCTCTCCAAGAGGGTCTCGGTGAACGCCCCGCAGTTGACCGACACGAGGTTGCGGCCGCGCCGCCGCGAGCGGTCGGGGATGGCGCGCGCGACGAGCTCCTTCCCGGTTCCGGTCTCGCCGCGCACCAACACCGTCGCGTCGGTGCCGGCGACGGCCCGGATCGCGTCGAACACCCCGATCATGCGCGGGCTGAGCGACAAGAGCTGGGTGAACCCCCACTTGTCGCCGGCCTCCTTCTGCGCCTGCGCCAACTGCCGGCTGGCGCGCGCCGTGCCGAGCGCGCGCACCACCTTCTCGGACAACAACCCCGGCGACAGCGGCCGGCCCAGGTAGTCGACGGCGCCCGCCCGCAAGGCCTGCACCGCACCTTCGACGGTCGGGTGGGTCGCGACGGTCAGGACGGGCACCCCCGGCGCGCGGTGCCGCAGCGCTTCGAGCAAGCGGTGGCCGGGCAGATCGGCGGTGTCGAGCGCCGCGACCACCACGTCGGGCCGGACCTCGCCGAGGAGCGCCAGGCCCTCCTGCGCCGAGGTGCAGACGTGGACCATCCGGTCGTCTCCGCCGAGCGCGAAGTGGTACGCGCGCCCGGTCGGATCGACCGGGTCGATCACGAGCACGTGCTCGCGCGCGCGGGGTGGGGACGGGCGGGGGAGCGAGGCCATCGCGACAAGGCCCGTAGAGCACGTCGCGCGTCGTCGCGCAACCGGAATCTCACCGGCGCGCCGGTGAGAGTTCCCCGCGTGCGCCGGGTGTTCCACACTTTCTTGACCCGACCGGTGGATCACGGAGCCCGAGGCCGGACATAGTAGGCGCCTCGGAGTGGATCCATGCTCGTCGTGCTCGTGACCTCGATCGCCTTCGCCGGAACCCTGGAGGCCTGGACTGCGGACGACTTCCCGGACGAGGAGTACCTCGCCGGTTGGCAGGGGTGGCAGGCGGGCTGGGAGGAGGACCCCTGGGTGGGGCTCAACTACGAGGGCACGGCCTTCGCCACGATGGTGTACGACGCCAGCGACGACGGGCGGTTCGGCGACGGCGGCGCGCACGACAACTGGTTGTGGAACGAGGCCGAGCCCACGCGGCAGGGCGAGTTCGGCACCGGGGTGTACGTCAGCGACGACGACGGGTACGGCGTGGTCTTCGGCGCCAACGACGACGAGCGGTACCTGTTCTTGTTCTGTGGTGTCGAAGGGGAGCAGGGGAGCGACTGCCCCACCGAGGAGATCGAGGCCCCGGGCGCGGCGCTCCTGCGCATCGCCGGCCGGGACACCGAAGTGCTCGACGTGGTGGATCGGGCGATGGAAGGCGGCGAGGGCGAGATCCTCGTGAGCATGAACGACGGGGTGCTGACCGTGAGCGCCGGCCGCGTGGAGTTCACGGCCGAGGTCGGCGAGGACTTCACGCTCGACGGCGTGGGCTTCTACGGGTACAACCAGGGTATCTACGAAAACGGCCGCTACGAGGACTCCTCGGCCTACTTCCACGACGCGTGGTTGAGCCGCTTCGACGACGACGACGACGGCGTGGCCGACGACACCGACAACTGCGAGAAGGTCGCCAACGCCGACCAGGCCGACGCCGACGGCGACGGCATCGGCGCGGCGTGCGACGACGAAGGCGGCGACGACACCGGCAACGGCACCGACACCGGCGACACCGGCTCGGGCGACGGCAACGGCGACGGGGGTGGGGTGGGCCTCACCGCGCCCGGCGATTGTGGCTGCTCCACGGGCGCCCCGGCCGGCGGGGCGGCGCTCTTCGGCCTCGCCGCGTTGGCCTCCTTCCGCCGCCGCCGGGCGTAGCCCGGCGCGCCGCGCTACGGGCCCCCATGCGTTGGCGCGATCTGCGCATCGTCGCGTTCGACACCGAGACCACCGGCCTCAACCCGGAGGAGGGGCACCGCGTCATCGAGTTCGCCGGGGTCGAGCTGCGGCTCGATGGCGACGGTCGGGTGGCGGCGGCGGTCCGTCACGAGTGGTTGTTCAACCCCGGTGTGCCCATCCCGCGCGAGGTCACCGAGGTCAACCACATCCGCGACGAGGACGTCGCCGACGCCCCTCCGTTCGACGTGCGCGCGGCGGAGATCCACGCGCTCCTCGCGGGTTCGGTCATCGTGGCGCACAACCTGCCGTTCGACCAGCGATTCCTCACCTCGGAGTTCGCGCGGTCCAACCTGGGGTGGCCGGTGACCGCGGCCGAGGTCGACACCTCCGACCTCTCGCGCATGTACTTCAAGGAGGCGCGCAGCCATCGGCTCGGCGAGCTGTGCACCCGGCTCAACGTCGAGCTGGTCGAAGCGCACCGCGCCGGCAACGACGCCGAAGCGTGCGGCCGTTGTTTCCTCGGCATGGCCGACCGGTTCGGTGCTCCCGCCGAGCTCGATGGCCTCGGCGACTGGGGAGATGTCATCCAGGACCCGGCCGGCAGCGAGTTCGTGGGCCGCGACGCCACCGGAGTGCTCCTCTTCCGCGAGGGGCCAAGCGCCGGCCAGCCGGTGCAGTCCCACCCCGAAACCCTCGCGTGGATCGGGATGGCCCGCGAACGTCGCGACGGCGCGTGGGCGTGGCGGTACCCCGAGCCGCTGCGGCGCTGGGCGGCCCGGTGGCTGCGCGTGCGCGCCTCGGGCCGGTTCCCGCAGGGCATGAAGGGCTTCGGACCCCTCGACTGGGGCATCGACAACCCCCTCGGGGCGCCGCCTCCATGATGTGGTGGGTGCTGCCGGCCCTCGCGGGCCCCGCGCAGGATCGGGCGCTCATCGGCCAGCTCGACCGCGAGGTGATCGCGCTGCGCCAGCGGGTCGAGCTCCTCCAGGAGCAGCTCGCGACCTGCGCGGTGCCCGGTCCGCCGGGGCCGTTGTACGCCGAGCTCACGCAGGTGCTCGGGGGGCAGGCCGCGTCGGTGTCCCGGGCCGGGCGCAACGTGGTCGTGAGCGTACCGATGGACACGCTCTTTTCGCCGGACGGGCGGGAGCTGCGCGAAGAGGCGGCCCCGCTGGTCGACCTGCTCGCGATGGCGTTGCGCGCCCACCCCGAAGCCCGGGTCGACGTGCGCGCCTACGTCGACAGCGGGCCGGTGCCCGCCGCGTGGCGCAAGCAGCTCGGCTCCACCTGGGAGCTCGCCGCGTGGCGGGCGGGCCTCTTCGTGCACGCGCTCGTCACCCGCTTCGAGGTGCCCGCGTGGATGCTCACCGCCTCGACCCGCGCCGACCAGGAGCCGGTGTCGGCCGAACCATCGGCCGACACCCGCACGCTCGAGCGCCGCATCGTCCTGTTCATCGACCCCGGAGATCCTCCATGAACCGCCCTATCGCCTGCCTTCTCGCCCTCCTCGCTTGCGACGGTGCCGACAGCGCCGACACCGCCAACCCCGACGACTGTAGCGACCCCGACGGCGGGGGTGGTGACACCGGCAACATCCCGGCCGTCGCGGGCGACTGGACCGTGTCCTTCGCGGCCGGCTACTGGGACGACAACTGCACCGCCGACGACTTCGACTCCAGCTCCGAGCAGTGGATCGGCCCGTTCACCGTCATCGGCGCCTACCCGAGCTACCGCGCCGAGTTCCAGGACCTGCCCGACGAGCGGTGGGAGGTCGCGGTCGACCTGCGCGGCGGGTTCACCATGACCGGCGAGGTCGACCACGAAGCGGGCACGATCTACGCCAACTTCGGCGGCCTGGTCTACACCGACGCCACGGGTCGCGCCGGCATCGACGGCAGCGCCTTCCTGGGCCTGGACGTGGACGCCGACACGGTCATCGACTGCTTCGGCCGCGCGACGTGGTCGGCAAACAAGTCGGGCTTGTAGACAACGCCGGGCGCGCGGCGGACCACGCCGCCATCCGGCCGGTCGCGGCGCGCCCGCCACCTGGGGTCAGAACGTGCCGGAGGTGACGTTCCAGGTGATGGAATCGTCGACGATCCGGCCGATCACGTACTTGTCGAAGCTCGCGGTCGTCGTGTTCCACGTGTAGCGCCGCAGCTCGCGCTGCTCGTCGGCGGCGACGTACAGCTCGAGCTTGCCGTTGCCGTCGAGGTCGGCGCCCCAGCTCGCGTGCTCGAAGCCGGAGCTGTTGTCGTCGATGTTCTTGGCGGCCCACGTGCCGTCGGCCTGCGCCGTGATGTGCCACAGGCCGGTCTTCATCGCGGCGGCGATGAGGTCGGTCTTGCCGTCCCCATCGAAGTCGCCGGGGACGAGGAACCGGGTCTGCTTGTCCTGGATCGTCGCGAGCAACGTGTGTTCGACCTTGGCGCCCTTCCACCGGTACTGGCGGATCTCGACCGGCTGCTTGATCTCGGCCTTGCCGTCGACCAGCTCGGTGTGCGCCTCGATGACCGAGAAGAACTCGGCCGGGCCGCCGCCGTCGATGTCGGCGCACAAGATCTCCTTGGCGTGGCTGTCGGCGAAGTCGTCGAGCACCGACTCTTCCCACTTGCCGTCCGCGAACTTGTACATCACGACCTGGCCGGGCTGCGACTTGCCGCTGGACTGGTTGCGGGCGCTCGGCGTGGCGAAGAACTCCTTCTTGCCGTCGCCGTCGACGTCGCAGAGCTCGATCTCGTGGACGAAGGTGTCGGCCTGCTTGCGGAGCTCGGTGACCTCGAGCTTGCCTTCGGCGTTGAAGCTGCCGACGCCGAGCACACCGCTGTCGTGGGTGGCCATCACGAAGTCGTCCTTGCCGTCGCCGGTGACGTCGCCGATCTCCAGGTCGCGGATCCGGTTGAACTTGCCTTCCCACTTCGGGTTCCACAAGCCTTCGCCCACCCAGGCGCCGTCCTTCTTGGTCCAGTGCTTGAGGAACGCCTGCTCGGCCGCGATGGTGTAGAAGCCGCCGTTGCCGTCGGGCAGGGCCTTGTGGAACACGTTGCTGTCGGCGTCCTCGATGGTGGACGACGTCCACGTGTCGCCGTTCTGCTGCCACATCGTGAGCAGGGCGGGGCCGGGCTTCGGCTTGCCGTCGACGCGGACGAACTGGGCCTCGGACAAGAGGAGCGTGGGGAGCGGGCCGGCGGGCTTCGGCGGTTCGACCTTCGGCTCGACCTTCGCTTCGGGAGCGGCATCGGCGGCGGGCTTCGCGGCCTCGCTGTTGCAGGCGACGCCGACGGCGGTGGCCAGGGCGAGGGCGCCACCGAGGGTGGCGAAACGGGCGGTGGTCGTCATGGGGGCTCCAGGTGGGGGACCCGCGCTAACTCGCGGCAGGGTCCGCCGAGATCGCGGTGAAGATTTGGTACAGCGAGGCCGGGAGTCGATGCTCGCGCCGGCCGCTCCCGCGGCCTCGACGGACACCCGGGGCCGCGCGGTGCTACCGTGCGGCGATGATCGGGTGGGCGCTCTCCGCCGCCGTGGCGCTGGCCGACCCCCCGGCCCTGGAGGCGCCGCGCCTGTTGGAGCCGCTGTCGGTGGCGTGGCCCGACGCCGGCGACCCCGCCCGAGGCGAGGTGATCGTGGTGGTCGAGCTGCTCGTCGGTCACGACGGTTCCGTGCGCGAAGTCGTGCCGGTGTCGGGCGACGAGCCGTACCTGGGTGCGGTCGTGGCGGCGGCGCGGACGTTGCGACTCGCCCCGGCGACCGAGGGCGGGGCCGCGGTCGAGGCGTGGGTGCCGCTCACGGTCACGCTCGTGCCGCCGGCGCCGCCGGTGGTCGTC
>SXOM01000187.1 GCA_005776735.1 Pseudomonadota bacterium | reverse complement strand
GGCGGAGGGTGGCCGCCGCGCTCGCGCCGGCCTCGCCCCCGAAGCGCGCCGCGCGCACGCCCCGGCCCGACGAGCGGACGGTCGCGGCGCGGCGCCCAGGATCACCGATTGAGCTGCTTCATCGCCGCTTCGAGGTTGGACGCCGGGTAGAGCAGGTCGATCCCGCAGGGCAGCTCACGGAGCTGCGCCCAGGCGCTGTGGACGTGCGCCTCGGGGATGATGCTCCCGTGCTGCGGCAGGATCGCCTTGATCGGGAAGGGCTGGATCTTGTCGATGAAGCCGCGCAACGCCCGGTTGGACGCCATGTAGAAGACGTGGAACGGCACCATCGTCTTCCAGTGGGCGTCCCAGTCCTCGACCACCAGGCGCCACTCGTTCTCGATGGCCGCCCCGATGTCGCTGGAGAGCAGGAACCCGCTGGTCTCGTCGAAGGTGACGCACGCTTCGGGGAAGTGCAGGAACGGCGACGTCACGAACGCCAAGCACTTGCCGTTGGGGAGCTCGAGGACGGTGTTGTCGTTGGGCGACACGTCGAGCCAGGGCACGTCGTGCGAGAAGCCGTAGTAGGGCAGGAGTACCCGGCACCTCGGCGTGCACACCAACGTGGCGTTGGTCGCGACCGCGAGCCAGTCGGGGATGGAGTCGCAGAGGTCGGGGTCCTGGTGGTGCAGCACGATGTGGGTGACCGACTCGGGAGGAACCACCGTGGCCACCCGCGCCTTGACCTGCTCGAAGTGGTGCATCTTGCTGCCCGGATCGAACAGGATGCGCACGTCGCCGCTGACGATCAGGTAGGCGTTGCAGCGAAACGGCGTGTCCTCCTGGGAGCCCACCCAGTACACGCTGTGGTCGGGGGACCGGTACAGGGCGACGGGGCGTTCGCCTGCGCTCGTGGTGCCGCGGAGCTGGTCGAGGAGGTTCATGGCGGCCCCTACCCGGTGATCCGACGGAGGTAGTCGCGCATGCGGAAGCGGAGGTAGCCGATGTTGCCGTTGGCGAGGAGCGCCACCGCCAGGAACGTCTGCTTGTCGTGGTTGACCTTGATCAGGAGGTAGCCCTTGGTCGCGCTGATCAACACGTCGTCGTTGCTGCCGAAGTCGACGGCGGCGCCGAGGTCGTTCCAGGTCTGGTGCCACGAGCGGGCGATCGCCGCGAGGTCGGCCCCGACCGCGCCCAGGTCGCCGCCGGCAGACTCGTAGGACGAGCCGTCCAACGTGCCGACCGCCGCACCGTTGAAGCCCGGGATTTCATCCTTGATCATCGCGAACACTTGACTTGCCGAACCCATCTCGCCTCCGCTGGGGATCCCGACGGTGCCATGCAAGTCCCAGGCCAGCACGGGCGACGTCGGAGACGGGTTCCGAGGCCCCGCCGCGCCCGTCGTATCCTGCGGCTGTTCCATTTTGCACAACGACGACGGGTGTTCACGCACAGCCACGGCCCCTTCCCCCTCGGTCGTTCGGCCGAGTGCGGGAGAACCCGGGAGACGACACGTTGGCACGAGCCTTGCGAGGGTCCCCTGATCGAGGCAGCACTCGTGTCCACGTCCGCAGATTCGTTCGGGTTCCTTCGCGCCCTCCTGGGTCGGGCCGAGTCCGGTCCGCGCCCGCCCGCCGTGGACCCAGAGCCCGGCATCATCGGGGAGCGCTGGACCTACCTCGGGGCGCTCGCCCCCGACCGGGTCCTCCTCGGCCACGACCGCGTGCTCGACGTGCCGGTGCGGCTCTGGCCGCTCCCGGTCCACGACGAGCAGGTGAGCGCGCGCGCACGCCAGCTCTTGCGGCTGGCACACCCGCACATCGTCCGCGTGCACACGCTGCACGCGCGCGGTGAGCTCGAGGTGCTGGTGCTCGATGCCGTCGACGGGCGCACCTTCGTGGAGCTCGCCGACGCCGGCGAGGTCTTGTCCGCCTCGCACGTGGCGACCCTCGGCGCCGAGCTCCTCGACGCGCTGGCGTGGGTGCACGGGCACGGCCTGGTCCACGGAAACCTCGACGGCGACGCGCTGCTGTTGACCCGCGACGGGCACGTGCTGGTGGACGGGTTCGCGCTGCGGGTGCCGACCGTCACCGCGCAGGACGAGCTGCGGGCGACCGGCACCGCGCTCCTGGAGCTCGCGCAGGCGACGCTCGGCGGCGGCGACTCCGGCGCGACCAGCTCCGCGCTCCTCCGGGTGCTCCGCGAGCTCGCGGCGGGCACCTACACCCGGGCCGCCGACGCGCGG
Source organism: Pseudomonadota bacterium (assembly GCA_005776735.1). Lineage (GTDB taxonomy): Bacteria > Myxococcota_A > UBA796 > UBA796 > SXON01 > SXON01. The sequence continues at coordinate 1,096 of SXOM01000187.1, read as the reverse complement.
GACGCGATGCTCCGGGCCCGGCGGCTCGCCGTCGACATCCAGGGTGGGGGCCGCCCGGTGCGGCCGCCGCCGTGGGCCGACCCCGCGCGTGCGCGGCGCGAGAAGAAGGAGACGACCGCGGTGGTGCTGGTCGACACCCCGGCGGCCGCGGCGGCTGCCCCCGCAGCGGCCCCCCCTCCCTCGGTCATCGTCCTCCCGACGCCCGCGCCCGAAGCGCCGGTGATCGAGGCCCTCCCGGAGCCGGAACCGCCGCAGCCGCTCTGCGTCGCGATCCCCACGCCCACACCGAAGGCGGCCGCGGCGCCGCGGCCCCGCCCGCCCGCCGGGATGACGTGGATCACGCACGCCGAGGGCGAGTTCCTGATGGACATCGACCCGGTCACCAACACCGCGTGGAAGGCCTACGTCGACGCGACCGGCACCACGCCGCCGGCACACTGGTACGGCACGCGCATCCCGGCCGGGAAAGAGCTGCACCCCGTGGTGGGCGTCAGCTACTACGAAGCCCGCGACTACGCGGCGTGGCGCGGCGTGCGCCTGCCGACCGAGGCGGAGTGGAACCTCGCCGCCGGCGCTGCGTCGAACCGTCGGTTCCCGTGGGTTGGCCCCACCTGCGGTGCCGACCACTGCGTCTGCGCCCGGGTGAACTCCGCCGACACGACCCCCGTCGGCACCCACCCCGCGTCGGCGACGCCGGAGGGCGTCCGCGACCTGCTCGGCCAGGTGTGGGAGTGGGTGGAGGGCAAGGACATCGATCCCACGCGCACGCCCGTGCTCGGCGGCTCGTTCAAGCACCCGTGCAAGGAGCCCGGTCGCGCCCCGCGCGCGGAGCTCGCGCCGGCCAGCAGCTACCTGTACGTCGGCTTCCGTTGCGCGAAGGACCGCCCATGACCGCGGACCTCGATCTCGACGGCCTCGACGGCGTTCTTCTCGGCCGAGAGGGCGCGCGGCCCGCCACCCTCGCGCCGGTCTTCCTGCTCCCGCCCGCCCCCCCCGACGCGACCGCGCCCGACGAGTCGCCGACGTCCGTCGGGGCGGCCCTGCGCGAGGAGTCGCCCACCGCGGTCGGGCTCCTCGCGCCGCCACGCGCCGCCCG
>SXOM01000186.1 GCA_005776735.1 Pseudomonadota bacterium | reverse complement strand
TCGAGCTCGCCGGTGACGAAGCGCAGCGCATCGCGCGTGTCCTGCTTCGCGACGTCCTGCGACTGCGCGAGGTACACCTCGACCAGCGTGTCGGCCAGGAGCGAGCTGAGCTCGGGCTGGTTGCTGGACGCGAGCACGATGAGGATGTCGGTGCCCTGCTGGGTGGTGATCTCGATCGTCGGGTACGCCAGGATCGTTCCGTCGATGCCGGGCACCAGGAGCTTCTCGTAGGGGAGCAGCTCGCCGTCGATGTCGCGGAGCTGCAACCGCCAGATGACCTCGTCGAGCACCGGCCGCATCTCGGCCAGGGCGATCTCGGTTTCCAGGTCGTCGCTGGCGCCGGTGAGCGACTGCGCCATCTCGCCGAGGTCCATGTCCGAGAGGATGGACAACGACGCGTCGGAGCTCTCGACGCTGATCTTGGCGGTTGCCTCGTAGCTTTTCGGAAGCACCAACGCGAGGCCGCCCGCACCGACGGTGAAGAACACCACCGCCTGCAGAAACAGCCACTTGCGACGGAGCAGGGCGGCCCAGACCTTGAGGAGTTCCATTCGCGCTCGGGGCCGGCGTATAGCCGCGCCGCGTTGTGTCCGCCAGCGTCTTGACGGCCAGCCCCCGGCTGAGCTACCCACCCCCCCGATGTACGCCCTCCTGCTCGCGCTCGCCTGCGCCCCACGCCAGGCACCCACGAACGTGGCCGACGCGGGGGTGGAGTTGCAGCTCCCACCGGCGCAGGCCTTCACCTTCGGGCCCGGCGACGCATTGCGCATCTGGGTGTGGCGGCACGAGGACCTCACCGTCGACGTCACGGTGGCCCCCGACGGCGCCATCGCCTACCCCCTGGTGGGGCGCCTCGTGGTCGCCGGCCTCACCTACGAGCAGTTGATGTCGCGCCTGCAGGCGGCGGTGGCCGAGTACTACGTCGACGCGCGGGTGCAGGTCAACGTGCTGAGCGTCACCAACCAGAAGGTGCTGGTGCTCGGCGAGGTCCAGTCGCCCCAGGTCATGCAGATCAAGAACGACCTGAGCATCCTCGAGGCCCTGGTCACCGCGGGCGGCATCAACCCCGACGCCCGCACCTCCAACGTGCTGTTGATCCGCGGCGGGCTCGACAAGCCCGAGCTCTACACCGTCAACGTCGACGCGATCTACGGCAAGGGCGACATGAGCCAGCTCGTGTACCTGCAGCGCGGCGACATCGTGGTGGTGCCGACCAAGACGATCACCAACGTCGACCGCTTCTTCCGCCACGTGCAGGCCATCCTCGCGCCGGCGGTGGGCGGCTCGGCGGTCTACCGCAACTTCTTGGGCAGCGGCGCCCAGGGCACCTCCTCCTCGCTCTCGGACTAGCCGATGCAGCGGTTGGTGGGCCCCGCCCTGGCCGTGCTCGACGCGCTGTGCGTCGCGGGGGGGCTCTTGGTGGCGTGGGCGGTGTGGACGTGGCGTTCGCCCAACCTCGGCGTGCTCGTGCAGATCGTGTACGGCGACCTCTGGGGCCCCAACCGTTTCATCACCGCCGGCGTGGTCCTGGTCGTCACGTGGCTCCTGCTCCACCGCAGCGCGGGGCTGCACGACCCGAGCCGCATGCCCAACAGCGCCACCATCGCCGGCGCGGTCACGCGCAGCGCGGCGCAGATGCTGGTGGTGATCGTCGGCGAGAACTTCCTCCTCGGCGAGCGGGTGTACCCCAAGGGCCTCGTCGTGCCGTTCCTCGGCGCCACGTGGGGGTTGCTCCTGGTGGTGCGGCTCGCGGTCTTCCGCTGGTTGTTGCGCCTGGAGCGCCCGCCCACCGCGATCAACGCGGTGATCGTCGGCGTCGGGGAGGACGGCGCCGAGATGGCCGCGCGCATGGACCGCGACGCGCGGCACGTCGTCCGGGTGGCCGGTCACCTGCGCACCCAGCTCGACGGCGCGGCCAAGGTGCCCGAAGACCACATCCTCGGCGACCTCGCGGAGCTCGGCCCGCTCGTGAACCGACACCGCCTCGGCATGGTCGTGGTGGCGTCGCGCTCGTTGCCCCGAGACGACGCGATGCGCATGGCCGTGCTCGCCGACCGGATGGGCCTCCGGGTCTTGCAAGCGCCCTACTCGTGGGGCGTGGTCTCGCCCCGGCTCGGCTTCGCCCGGCTCGGCGACCTCGATCTCATCGACCTCGTCGGGGTGCAGTACCCCACGTTCGCCGAGCAGCTCAAGCGCGCGTTCGACCTCGTGACGGTCGTGGCCGGCGGCGTGTGCGTGGCGCCGCTGATGCTCGCGGTGGCGTTGGTGGTGAAGCTGCAGGACGGCGGCCCCGTGTTGTACGTGAGCCCGCGCGCGGGGCGGGGCGGCCGTTTCTTCGGCTTCTACAAGTTCCGCTCGATGGTGGTCGACGCCGACCGGCGCCGCGCCGAGCTCGAGGCCGCCAACGAAGCCGATGGGCGCCTCTTCAAGATGCGCCACGATCCGCGGGTCACCCCGTTCGGCAGGTTCATCCGCAAGTACAGCATCGACGAGCTGCCCCAGCTCCTCAACGTGCTGCGCGGCGAGATGAACCTCGTCGGTCCGCGCCCCCTCCCCTCCGGCGACCTCGAAGGAATCGAGGGCGATCCCGAGATGTCCTACTGGTTCGACCTGCGCAGCAAGGTCAACCCCGGCATCACCGGGCTCTGGCAGGTCTCGGGCCGCAGCGACACCGGGTTCGCCGAGATGGTCCGCCTCGACATCCACTACATCCAGAACTGGTCGTTCTGGCTCGATGTCCAGATCCTCATCAAGACGATCCCGGCGGTCCTTCGCGGCCGGGGGGCGCGGTAGTGGCCCGAGGCCCAGGGCGCGGCGCCGGGACCGTCCCGAAGCGCACCGGGGCGGGTGCGCCTGTGTCCAGCGGCAGTGATTGTGCGCACTTCGCTGGTGT
>SXOM01000185.1 GCA_005776735.1 Pseudomonadota bacterium | reverse complement strand
GGCGCGCGGCGACCTGCGCGCCGCCGAGGAGCTGTCCCGCGTCGGCTGCAAGAACGTAGGCACCCGCCAGAAGGCGCTCGCCGCGGCGCGCGCCAGCGACCGCGCGGGCACCACCACCGACACCGTAGAGCTCGCCCGGGCCGACGTCAAGACCGCCCAGGCCGACCACAAGGCCGCCAAGGCGGCGGTGCGGGAGCGGCGGGCCGATCTGCACGACCGGACCGCAGCCCGCATCGACGCCGAAAAGGCCGTACGCAGCGCCAGGGACGCCACGCGCGCGGCGCGCGACGCGGTGGTCGCCGCCCGGCAGGCCGGCACCGCGGGGGTCGACGCCGCACGCCAGGAGGTCACGGCCTCCGAGGCCGAGGTCGGGGTCGCCAAGGACGTGCGCGAAGTCGCCGGCGCCGAGGTCGAGGCGGCGGAGAAGGCGGTGCGGGTGGCCGAGGCTGCGGCCGTCGTGGAGGACGCGGCCCTCGCGCACCGCATGGCCGAGGTGCTCGCCCCCGTCGATTCGAGCGTCGTCCTGGCCGAGTACGAAGCGCGCCTGCTGGCGGCGCGGGAAGCGCTCGCGCGGGTGACCGCACCCTGACCGCCGCGCGGTGCGGGGCAGCCGTTGCCGCGAGCGGCTCCGCCGCGTTCGGGACGGTCGCGCCGCACCGCCCGATGTTATCGGGCCCCGATGAAGTGGAACTCGCCGCTGGTGGGGCTCGGCTCGGTGGTGCTCGCCGCGTGTGCGAGCGCCGCGGGCGACTCCGCCGCCGAGGTGGACTGGATCGTCGACGCCACCGACGAGCTCGAGCCCACCATCGACGCGGCTGAAGCCGCCGCGGGGATCGACGAGGTCGTGGCCATCCTGCCGCGGCTGCACGGCGCGCCGATGTTCGAGGTGTACGACGAGGTGATGACGTTCGGCGACGAGTTCTGCCCCCCGCTCGACGCCGACCCCGAAGGTGGCTCGATGTGGGAGGCCGACTGTACGTCTGGCCTCGGCGCCACCTACTCCGGCTTCGTGTCGCAGTTTCGCGGCGAACACGGCGAATACTACGAACAGAACATGCGTGGCGAAGCCACGGTCAGCCTGCCGGACGGGCGTACCTGGGTGGTGGCCGGGCAGGCCAATACGGCCGAGAGCCTCGTCGGGCCCGAGTACCGCACCCACATCGACGGCGTCTTCCATTGGACGGGTGAGGTGTCCGAGGGCGCCATCCTCTCCGACGGCTGGGAGGTGACCCTCGACTGGACCGCGAGCTACGGCCCCGAGGAGACCCTCGGCACCCTGCTGGTCGACGGCGGCGTGCTGGTGCCCGAGGGCACGCTCACCGCGGTGGCGTTCGGCGAGGCGTTCTTCTCCCGCTTCGCCGAGTTTCCGTGCTCCCTCGAGCCCGCGGGGGGCGTGGCGATTCGCGACAGTGCGGGTGCGTGGCACGAGCTGGTCTTCGATGTCCAAGGCAGCGCAGAGGCGGGCTACACGGTCGCCGAAGGTGCGTGTGACGGCTGCGGTACCCTGTGGCACGATGGCCAGGCGGGCGATCAGGTCTGCATCGACACGGCGCCGCTCTTCGCCAAGACCGGTGCGCCGTGGTGATGCTCTGGGCCGCGTGGTTCGGCTGCGCCACCGTCGAGCCCGAAGCGGAGATCCCCGCCGCCGAGGCCGTCCGGCGCCTCACCCGGGTGAGCCTGGACCTGAGGGGTGTGCGCCCGACCGAGGCCGAGATCGCGCGTGTCGAGGCCGACCCGGCCGTGATCGAGGAGCTGACGGAAGAATTCGTCGCGGACGAACGGTTCTTCGCCCACCTCGTGCAGCTCTACCACGAGATCTACCTGTCCGAGACCGAGGGGATCGACCTCCGGCCCAGCAACATCCCGTTCGACAACAGCAAGGCGTTCTATTGGGAGGTGGGCCAGGAGCCCCTCCAGGTCATCGGCCAGATCGCGCGGGAAGACCTCCCGTACACCGAGGTGGTGCTCGGCGACTGGACGATGGCGAACGAACACCTGGCCCAGCTCTTTCCGGTGGAATGGGAAGAAGGACAGACGGGCTGGCACAAGACCCGGTACGAGGACGGGCGACCCGCGGGCGGCGTGCTCGCCACCAATGGCCTGTGGTGGCGCTACACCACCACCGAGGCCAACGCCAACCGCCGCCGCGCCAACGCGGTGTCGCGGATCCTCGTGTGTCACGACTACCTGGACCGCCCGATCGTCTTCTCCGAGGACATCCCGCTCACCGACGACGCGGCGATCCGTGACGCGGTCAGCAACGACCCCGCCTGTATCGGCTGCCACGCCACGCTCGACCCGATCGCCGCCAACCTGTTCGGCTTCTACTGGTCCAACTTCACGAGCCCCACCGAAGGTTCGTCGTACCACGCCGCGAAAGAGACCCAGTGGGAGAGCCTGCTCGGTGTGCGCCCGGGGTGGGCCGGTCGCCCCATCGAAGGGTTCGTGGAGCTCGGGCCCGCCATCGCCGCCGACCCTCGCTTCGCGGCCTGCGCCGTGGAGCAGGCGTTCTCGTTGATGACCCGCACCGACCCGGACTTGTTGGACCGCGCCGCGCTCATCCGCCTCACCGACGGCTTCGTGGTCGACGGCCTGCGCATCCGGGGCCTGTACACGGCGATCGTGCGCGAGCCCACCTACCTGGGCGAATCTGCCACCGACGTCGAGCCGCGCCTGATGCGGCCCGACGTGATGGGCACGGCGGTGTACGCGCTGACCGGCTTCGAGTGGGAGACGCAGGGCGTGTCGGTCTTGCTCACCGACGCGTTCGGGATGCGCGGCCTCGCGGGCGGCGTGGAGGGTGTGCTCATCAAGCAGCCCGCGCTCAGCCCGTCGTCGACGGTGCTCATGGTCATGGAGGCGCTGGCCGAGGAGGCCTCGGCCTACGCGGTGGTCACCGAAGCCGCGCTCCCCGCCGACGAACGTACGCTCTTCCGGGAGATCGACTTCACCGAGACGCCCGACACCGACCGCGACGCGATGGTGGCCCAGGTGCAGGCCCTCCACCTGCGGGTGCTGAGCCAGCGCGTCGCGGCCGACGGGGAGCAGGTGGCCGCCACGCTCGCGTTGTGGGAGAGCCTCTACGCGATCGAGGGCGACGTTCCCCGGGCGTGGCGCGGGGTCCTGACCGCGCTGCTCCGCGACCCCACCTTCCTGATGTACTGAGGCGCCGATGGCCCGTTCCCCCCTGTACACCCGCCGTGGGCTCCTGAAGTCGGCCGCCGGCGCCGGCCTCGCGGGTGCGGCCCTGGGCGTCCCCCGGGCGGCGCGGGCGTCGGTGTCACCGGCCGACCGGAAGTTCGTCTTCGTCTTTGCGTGCGGAGGGTGGGACCCGACGCGCGTCTTCGCCGACGGGTTCGACAATCCGTTGGTCGACATGGAGGGCAACGCGGAGCGGGCGTGGGGCGGCGACCTGCCGTACATCGCCTGCCCGTCGCGCCCGTCGGTGACCACGTTCTTCGATCGCTACGCCGGACAGACGGCGCTCATCCAGGGGATGTTGGTCCCGTCGATCGCGCACGAGGCGTGCTTCATCCTGGCGATGACGGGCGGGTTCTCGGACGCGGGGAGCGACTGGGCCGCGATCCTGGGTGCGGCGGCGCGCGGCCGGTACGCCGCCCCCACCCTGGTGCTCGGCGGTCCGAGCTTTCCCGGCGTGAACCTGCCCTCGGTGGTGATCTGCGGCGCCAACGGACAGCTCAGCGCGCTGGTGGGTGGCGAAGCGACGACCTGGTCGGCCGAGAACAACCTGTCGATGGGGGTGCCGACTCGCTCGACGATCGACGACTTCGTCCGCCGGCGGGCCGCCGCGGTGGTTGCCGGCGCGTCGAGCCGAACCCGCGCCCAGGCGGCCGCGTTCGCGAGCGCACACGAGCAGGCGATGGACATCAAGGGCTATCGCCACCAGATCTCGTTTGCCGACATCCTGGACCTGTCGGACGCGTTCACCATCACCGCCGAAGCGTTGTCGATCGGCCTGAGCCGGTCGGTGATGGTCTGCTCCCCGGTGTCGGGGCTGCGCGACTGGGACTCCCACACCTCCAACCAGGACCTCCAGAACGTCATGTTCGAGGACCTGTTCGAGAACCTCCTCACGCTGATGTTCCTCCTGGAGGCGTCGCCGGGCACGGTCGCGCCGACGCTCCTGGAGGAGACCACGGTCGTGGTCTTCAGCGAGATGGGGCGCACGCCGTGGAACAACTCCGCGGGCGGGAAGGACCACTGGCCGTACACCAGCGCGATGCTCGTGGGGTCGGGGATCCGCGGCGGGGTCAACGTCGGCCAGTGGACCGACGACTGGCACGGCGAGCCGATCGACCTGGGCACCGGCGAGGCGCGCTCGTCGGGGGCCTCGCTGGGCACCGCCACGTTCGGCGCCACCCTGCTGACCCTGGGCGACGTCGACCCCGCCGAGTGGTGCGGCGACGTGCAGCCGATCACCGCGGTCATCGCGTGATCGTGCTCGTCCTGGCGCTGGCGTGCGCCACCGAGGCCGACACCGGGTGTGACGACGCGGCGCCCGTCACGTGGAACAACTTCGGTCACGGGTTCATGACCACCTACTGTGTGGGGTGTCACTCGGTCGAGAACACCGATCGGCGCTACGGAGCGCCCACCGGCGTAGACTTCGACACCGAGGACGACGCGATCGAGTGGGCCGCGCGCACACGCGTGCGGGTGCTCGAGGACGGCGACATGCCCGTGGGGGGCGGCGTGTACGCGGCGGACCTGGAGCTGTTGGACACCTGGCTCCGCTGCGAGCTGGGCGAGTAGGGAGTGTGCGTCGTTGGCGGGCGCCCGGCGTCCGCGCCGGTTCACCGCCGTCGCCACGCCCACCAATACTGCTTGAAGTTCGACCTCTCCACGCTCACCGCCCTGGGCCGGTGCAGCAAGACCCTCGCGGTTCGGCGTCCTGCCGTTGTGCCAAACGCCGCCACCGTCGCGCGGTTCGGTGACCTTGTCTCTCCCCCGCTCCACGACCGACGTTTGGCCCCCACCGCCCCAAGCCGACCCGCAACCCGGGTCGCCGCGTCTTGCCCGGCCCACGCACCGGCAGTCAGCCCAGGATCGCCTCGATCGCGGCCTCGTCGGCGGGCACGTCTTCGGGCCCGTCCACCGCGGTGAGGGCGGTGGCGGTGTCCTTGAGGCCGTTCCCCGTGACGAGCACCGCGACGGCTTCGCCGCGAGCCACGATGCCGCGTGCCACGGCCGCACGCACCCCCGCGACGGTCGCCGCCGCCGCCGGCTCGGCGAACACCCCCGCGCGACGCGCGAGCTGGCGCATGCCCTCGAGGATCTCGGCGTCCGCCACGGGCACGAAGCGCCCGCCGTTGCGGCGCGCGGCGTGCAGCGCCTTCACGAAGTTGCGCGGGTGGCCCACCGCGATGGAGTCGGCCAGCGTCTCGGCGGGCTCGACGCGGAGCTGCCCGTCGCCGTCGAGCGCGTGGACGAGCGGTTGCGCACCCTCCGCCTGCACCCCGAGCACACGCGGCACGTGGGGGATCAGGCCGACGCGGTGTGCCTCCTCCAGGCCCTTGACCACCCCCGCGTAGGTGCACCCGTCCCCGACGCTCACCGCCACCCACTCCGGCATTCGCTCGCGGAGCTGGTCGGCGAGCTCCAGCGACACGGTCTTCTTGCCCTCGACCAGGTAGGGATTCACCGCGCAGTTGCGGTTGAACCAGGGCCGCCGCGACGCGATGCGCTGCGACAACGCCCAGGTGGTGTCGTAGTCGGCGTCGACCCGCAGCACCCGGGCGCCGAAGATGCGGAGCTGGGCGAGCTTGGGCGCGGGCGCCCGCTTGGGCACGAAGATCGTGGCGGGAAGGTGCATCGACGCCGCGAGGCACGCCAGCGAGCTGGCGGCGTTCCCCGTCGAGGCGCACACGACACGCTCCGCGCCCGCTGCGGTCGCCAGGACCACCGCCACCGCGCTCGGCCGGTCCTTGGTGGACGCACTTGGGTTGCGGCCGTCGTCTTTCACGACACACGCGCGCACGCCCAGCCAGTCCGCGAGGCGCGGCGCCGCGCTGACCGGGCTACCGCCCACCTGCACGGGCGGCAGGATCGCGTCGGCGGGCAGCGGCAACAGCTCGCGGTAGCGGAACTGGTCGAAGGGCCGGGCCGCGAACCGCGCGAGCACGTCGACCGGCGGGGTGCGGTACACCACCTCCATGCGGCTTTCGGGCCCGCAGGCGGCGCAGGACCAGCCCATCGGGTCGACGGTGGCGCAGCCGCAGAGCACACAGACGAGGGCTTCGACGTGGGGGGGGAGGGCGGAGAGCATCCGAGGGTCTAATCTGGGGTCCGCGCCGCGACCGGGCTGGAGGCGCGCCGAGGCGGGCGCGCGGCCCGATGCGGGGCAAGGGTTGCCGGCGGCGGGGCGGCGGGTGCGCGCTCGGACCCGGTGATCTCCGTCTTCGCTTCGCGTGGGCGCCGCTCCGGACGGCCCGGTAGGTCGACAGGAGCCCGCTGCGGAAATCCAGGTGGACCTATATTACCCGGGGTAAGCCGCGGCGGATTTCCGTCGGTGTGGCTCTCCGCTTGTTGCATCTCCACCTTGACGCCTGTTCAGGTGATGAGTTACTGCACAGATGTGCAGACCGCAAGCGGACCCCCGCGCTCGCTCATCGCCTTCGCGAGGCGGTTCCCGGACGAGCGATCCTGCGCGGCGTTCCTCGCCGAGCTGCGGTGGTCCGGCGGCTTTCGGTGCGACTGCGGAGGCGCTCGCGCCTGGCATCACGCGTCGCGGCCCCGGGTGTTCCAGTGCGCGACGTGTCGTCGCCAGTTCTCGGTGACGGCGGGCACCGTGATGCATCGAGCCAAGGTACCGCTGGTGGAGTGGTTCTGGGCAGCTTGGGCCTTCGGACAGGACAAGCGTGGCGTTTCGGCGCTCTACCTCTCTCGGGCGCTCGGGCGCCGCTACGAGACGGTCTGGCGGTTGCTGCACAAGGTGCGCGATGCGCTCGCCGAGGACCCGGCCTCGTTTCCGCTGGAGGGCGTCGTGGAGCCCGCTTGTGCACACGCTCTTCGCGGACATGAAGTCCTGGATCAACAGCACGTTCCATGGGGTCAGCAAGACCTGGCTGCCCGCCTACGTCCAGGAGTTCACCTACCGGCTCAACCGTCGCGCCAAGAACCACGACGGC
>SXOM01000184.1 GCA_005776735.1 Pseudomonadota bacterium | reverse complement strand
GCACGGTGATGTCGATGCCCTGCACCAACGTGCGGGCGCGCGTGCGGATGCCGAGGCCGCGGAGACGGACGAGCTCGCTCATCGGGCCCTCACCGCGCTGGTGGTGAGCTTGGCCATGAGCGTGACCGCCGCGACCAGCCCCAGCCCCAACGCGAGCGCGTGGCCGGTCGGCATGTCCAGCCCGATCGACGTGTACCCCATGTAGAGGAGGTCGGCCCACGACTTGAGCGAGTCGGGGTGGGTGAAGCTCGACTGGCTGTCCTGCACCGCGAGGTACGACAGGCCGAGCTCGAGGAAGGTGACCTGGAGCAGGACCTCGCTGGCCTGGCGCACCACCACCGGCCTCAGGTTGAGCGCGACGATGTGGTAGAGGAAGACCCGCGACCACGAGAACCCGTGCGCGCGCAACGCTTCCACGAACCGGGCGCCCCCGAGGCGCTCCGCGACGGCCGCCGCTTCGTCCATCGCGCCCGGGGCGGCCAGGAGCGCCCAGATGAGCGCGAGCGGCAAGAGCCCCCGCGAGGTGGATGGGATGAGCATCGCGGAGACGAGGATCACCACCATGCGCGGCAGCGCGCCGAGCACCTCGGCGAGCACCTGGATGACGGCGTCGACACGCTGGTCGCCGACACAGCGCAGGAGCCCGCCGGCGATGGACAGGACCCCGACGAAGCCCGCCGCCGCGAGCGAGGGCCCGACCACCACCGAGGCGCCCTGTTGGGCGTACTGGAGCAGCGATCGGCCGAGCTGATCGGCCCCGAACGGCGCGACGTCTCCAGGACCGGCGAAGGCCAGCTCGCGCCGCGCGTCGGTGAGGTGGTCCGGCGCGGTCGCCGCCAGCACCAAAAGCAGCACGAGCGTGACCAGGGCGGCGGCCCCTGCCGCGGTGCGCGGCATCACGCCGCCTCGGTGAGCGCGGGGGCGCGACGGACGTGGAGCGCGACCGCCACCTCGACGAGCGCCTGGATCGACAAGAGCGCGGCGCTGAGCACGGCGAACGCCGTCGCCGCCGCCAGTACCACCCCGAAGTCCTGGAGCAGCGTGCCCGCCCACAAGAGGTCGCCGACCCCGGTGAGCCCGAGCACCACCTCGACCACCACCGCGCCGCTGAGCAGATGCAAGACGCGCGCCCGCAGCTGCCCCGCGAGCGCGGGCGCCACGTTGGGCAGCATGTTGGTGAGGGGCTCTTCGCCCCGCAGGACGGCGATGCTGACGTACCGCTGGTTGCGCTCGGCCGCGAACAGGCCGCGCACGCCGCTGACCGCCGACGCGAAGGCCCCGTCGGAGATGCCGAGCACCGCCGCGCCGATGACCAGTCGCCACAGGTTGGCCTCATCGCCGAACGCCCCGGCGCCGAACCGGACCACGATCGCGGCCGAGCCGAGGAGCGCGAACACCAGCGCGGGGACCAGCCCGACCGTCGCGAACGCGCCGTCCGCCCGCTCGGGGATGAGGCCCGTCGCCGCCCCGACCGCACCCAACGCGATGGGCACCAAGGCCAACAAGACGAGCGCCACGGTGATTGGCGTCGACTCCCACAGCAGGTCGGCGACCGGCAGGCCCTGCTCGACCCGCCAGCTCCGGCCGAACTCCCCCTGGAGGGCCGAGCCCACCCAACGGGTGAAGAAGTTCCACGGTCCGGCGTCGAGGTTCCACCGCGCGGCGAGCTCGGCCGTACCGCCGCACGTGGCGGGCGGGCAGATGATCTCGGCCGGATCGCCCGGGAGCGCCCAGATGAACGCCGTGATGATGCCGGGCACCAACAACGGCAGCGCAAACGCCGCGAGCAAGCGCACGCCAGGGCGAACCCACCACGCCTTCATCGCGGGGACCCTCCTCGCATCCGCTCGACTCCCTCGTTGCGCACGACCCGACCTACTGCAGCTTCCAGCCGTCGACCTCGGTCCAGTAGTAGAACGGGGCGATCACGTTTCCGCGCACCTCCGTCCGCCACGCGCTCTTGGTGTCGAGCTTCCACAAGAACAGGTACGGCAGGTCCTGCGAGAGCAGCGCGTGCAGCTTGTGGTACGCGTCGAACGCCGCGGTGTCGGTGCGCGCCTGGTTGTACTCGACCATGAGCTGGTCGGCCTGCGGGTTGCTGTAGTTGAAGATGTTGCGCGTGCCGGTGGTGGTACCCGAGCGGGTCTGGAACAGGTCGTTGACCTCTTCCACGAGGCCGAACGACCACTTGCCGACCAGCAGGTCGAAGTCGGTGGCCTGCCCCGTCTCCACCTTGCGCGACCAGTCGTCGGCCGAGACCTTCGACTCCTGCCGGTCGAACCCCGCGGCGCTGAGCTGGTTGCCGATCTGCGTGAGGAGGTCGGGCGCCTCGTTGTCGAGCGACGAGAGCATGCCGAGGTTGAAGGTGACCGGCGTACCCTTGAAGTGCCAACGGCCGCCGATCTGGGTCAGGCCGGCTTCCGTCAGGAGCTTGGTGGCCGCCGCGCGGTCGGACTTCTCGTGGAAGGCGACCTGCCGGTTGTAGAACGGCGAGGACTGGACGAACGGACCCGAGATGAACTCGCACGGGCTGTTCTGTTCGCCAGGCTTGACGCCGATCGTGAGCTGGCGCAAGTCGCTGCGGTCGAGGATCAGGTCGATCGCCTGCCGAACCTTCGGCACCGACAACGCACCCTTCTTGGTGTTGACCGAGATGAACCACCACGACCGGAGGTCGTAGCTCTTGAGCTGCAGCTCGTCGGACGCGCTCACGTCCGGTCGGTACTGCGGCGGCACGGCGATGATGCCCTGCACGCCGTTGTTGCGGACCGTCGTGACCTGCACCGCCGGGTCCTGCACTTCCTGCAGCGAGAGCTGGGCGATGGTCGGGGCGTGGTGGCCGTTGGAATACGCCTCGAACGTGACGCCGCGGCGACCCTTGCTCCCCTTGAACGGACCGGAGCCGATGGGGTGCTGGCTGAAGTCACTGTCGGGGACGATCTTGGTGTCGGTGAACTTCTCGGCCGGGAGCAGCGCGAACATCAGCCGCTCCTGGGGGTTGTGGAACACCTTGGTGAAGCGGATGGTCGCGATCTGCGGCGCCGTTGCTTCGCAGCCGGAGAGGATGCTGCGGTAGCCTTCGGCGATCGGGCTGGTGGTGCCCTTGTCGAGCATCGCCGAGACCGTGAAGCACACGTCCTTGGAGGTGACCGCGTTGCCGCTGTGCCACTTGAGGCCCGTCTTGAGCGTGAGCTTGTACGCCTTGCCGCCGTCGGCGAGCTCGTACTTCTCCACAACCCGGCTGACCATCCGGTTGTCGACCGGCGAATGGTAGAACAGCCGGTCGAAGACCAGCTCCTGCGAGCGGTAGTCGGTCATCGACGACGCGTACAGCGGGTTGAGCGTGCCCGGGAGCTGCTCCTCGTAGAACGAGAGCTGCGCGCCGGCGAGCAGGCCGGCCGTCGCGAGGCCGAGGGCGGCGAGCACGCCGCGGGAGGTGGGCTGCATGGGAAGACTCCTCAGTGCATGGGGACGCCGGGGGCGGCGTTCCGGCTCAGTCGGATGTGGAGGGCATCGAGCGGCGCACGCGCCACTTCGAGCCCGGGAACGAGGCGAAGGTTTTGGTGGACGAGCTCGGTCGCCCGCGTGGTGTTGCGGTTGCCCGCGTCCCAGGCGCCGAGGAACAGGATGAACACCGGGTCGACCGCGTGGTTGATGTTGCGATCGTAGGCGTTGATACGCAGGATCCCGGACGACTCGTCCTCGCCGCGGGCGCGCGCGTACAGGTCGAGCGCCCGGAGCACACCCGCGCGAGCGTAGTCGCTGAACGGGCGGTGGAAGCCGTCGCCGGCGCCACCGTTGGCGGCCGCCATTGCGTCCTCGATGGCGCTGCCGAATCGCGCCCCCTGCTCGATGACACAGTCGACATCGACCTTGCCGGTGGTGGTGCACGCCTTCGCCACGGCGGCGTACCCGCTGCGATCGGCGAGCGCTTCGGCGGCGGCGAGATCGCCGGCGCTGACCAGGGAGACGAACTGCATGTCGGCGGCCGAAGTGTACGCCGACATGAACAACCAGGTGTCGGTGGCCGGCGCGCCCTCGGGCTTGATCTTCGCCTCGAACGGCAGCCGGAAGGGATCGAGGAACTGGTCGATCACCGCGACGGCGGTGGGGTCGGCCTCGCGCGCCCGGGCTTCGTGCCACCGGGACAGCGCGTACAGCTCGCCCGGATCGCCCGCCGCCACCTGCCCCGGCTCACCGACCAGCGGCAGCGGGATGGGCGCAAACCCGGCCGTCGGCAGTTCGCCCGGCGCGCCGGTGATCGCGGCGAGACCCGCAGGTTCGTCGGGGTAAGGCGTGGCCTTGGCCGCGCTCCACGCCGCCCAGGCCGCGTCGCGGCGGGCGATCTCCGCGACCGTGCTCTTGCCCGACTGCCCGAGCGACGCCGCGTTTTCGGGACGGGCCGTCAGCGTACCGGCGATGCCGAGCAGGTACGCCGTCTCGGCCGGGTCGCTCTCCTGCCGGTCCGCGCCGTACACCTGCAGGATCGCGTTGGCGGCGAGCAGCGCCGACTGCCGGTAGATGGCCGCGTACTCGGTGTGCGCGCGCGCCAGCCCTGCCGGGTCGGACTCGCTGGCGAACGCCGCCGGCGCTTCGTTGCGGCGGCCTTCGTACCATGCGACCCAACTGGCCCGACCCTCGAACGGGGCGCGCACTTCGGCCTTGGCCATGCGGACCTGCCAGGTCGCCGCGACGACGGCGTCGGGGACGGCGGTGACCACCCCGGGCACGGGGGCACCCGTGACCTCGTCGCTCGAGCACGCGACCAGGGTGACGAGGAGGGAGAGCATCCCGGCCTTCATCCCTCGCAGAACGCGCGCTGACCCGCGGCCGACACGCAGATCGCCATGGCGCTCTTGGTGTCCTGTCCGCTGGCCTTCGCATAGTCGAGCCACTCGCGGGCGAAGTCCTTGGTCTGACCGCGCCACTTCGCCGCCTTGGCCTCGTTCTCCTCGGTGTGCTCCTTGGTGGCGTACACCTCTTCCGCTTCGGTCCAGAGCTTGTTCGCGGCTTCGGTCTTGAGCCGGTACAGGTCGTACACGCGCTTGGTGTACGTGGTGCCCGACCAACGCGACTTGTTGTCCAGCGCGTAGTCGGCCCACCGGATGACGCCGGGGGCGCGGCCGGACCCGCCACGGCTGAGCTGCGTGGCGTACTTGAAGCACATGTCGGGGTCGGAGCGGTCGATGTCCTCGAGGTGACGCTTGACCAGGCGCTCCCACTCCACCTTGTCGCCGCGGCCCTCCGCGTTGGCGATCAGCACGCGCGACAGCTTGTCCTTCGCGGTCTGCGCGCCCTCGGAGCCGATGCGCCCCTCGATGCACTTGACCTGCCCTGCCCGAAGCTGACCGAGCATCGCCTGCGGCTCGAGCTTGACGAGGTCGTCGCACGTGTCGTCGGACGAAGCCGGCGCCGTGGGCGGCGTGACGGTCTTCATCGCGGTGGCCGTGGGCGCCGTCGGGGTCGGTGTGGTGGCCGTCGGCGTGGTCGAGGTCGGCGTGGTCGCGGTCGGCGTGGTCTTGGACGCGGGGGCCACCGGCGCCGTCGGCGTGGGGGTGGTCGTCGGGGTCGTCGGGGTGGACGTCGGCCGGGTGGGCGCCGTGGTGGGCGCCGTGGGCGTGGTCTTGGCCGTGGCCGCTTCGGGCGGCGTGCTCCCGCCCGAGGTGACCGGGCGAGTCGGCGTGCCGCGCCCGGGGCCCGACGCCGTCGGCGTGGTCGCCGCCACGGTGGGCGGCGGCTC
>SXOM01000183.1 GCA_005776735.1 Pseudomonadota bacterium | reverse complement strand
TCCACCAGCGGCACCTTGGCTCGATGCATCACGGTGCCCGCCGTCACCGAGAACTGGCGACGACACGTCGCGCACTGGAACACCCGGGGCCGCGACGCGTGATGCCAGGCGCGAGCGCCTCCGCAGTCGCACCGAAAGCCGTGCTCCACGAGTTCAGTGGAGCACGAGATGCGTTCGGCTCCAGCCGCCGCGCCGCCCCCGGGCGCACCACGATGTTCGGGTCGTCGCCTCATCCTCCTGGAGTCGGGGTTAGCCCCCGCGGCACATGCCTCCTGCAACCTTTCGTGGCCTCGCGCTGGATCGCTTCCAGACCGAGGCCATCGCCGCGCTCGAAGCCGGCCACTCCGTCCTCGTGTGCGCCCCCACCGGTACCGGCAAGACCGTCATCGCCGACTGGGCGGTCGAGCGTGCGCTCACCGCCGGGCGCGAGGTCATCTACACCGCGCCGATCAAGGCGCTGTCCAACCAGAAATTCCGCGACTACACCCGGCTCTTCGGCGACGAGAAGATCGGCCTGGTCACGGGCGACCTCGTCATCCGCCGCGACGCGCCGTGCAAGGTGATGACCACCGAGATCCTGCGCAACATGTTGCTCGGCGGCGAAAAGCTCGAGCAGCTCGACGCCGTGGTCATCGACGAGATCCACTTCCTCGACGACCGCGAGCGCGGCACCGCCTGGGAGGAGCTCCTCATCTACCTCCCGGAGCGGGTCCAGATCGTAGGGCTCAGCGCCACGCTCCGCAACGCGCGCCAGTTCGCCTCGTGGCTCGGCCACGTGCGCAACCGCTGGGTCGACGTGGTCGAGGAGCACCAGCGCGCCGTTCCCCTGGACTTCCTGGTGGCCGACGTGAGCGTGGGCATCCACCCGCCGGCCGACTTCGCCAAGCGGATGCAGAAGGTCATCGCCCAGGCCCCGTCGGGTCGCGGCCAAGACCACCACGGCGGCCGGGGGAGCGATCGCCATGGCGGCCGCCCCGATCGGCACGGCGGTCGCCCCGACCGCCACGGCGGCACCGGCGGCGCGGCACGCGCCCCGGTCACCACCCACCAGGACGTGTTCGAGCTCCTGCAGGAGCGCGACCTGCTCCCGTACCTGTACTTCTGCTTCTCCAGAAAGAACGTCGAGAACTTCGCCAGGTCGCTCGGTCAGCGCCTGCGCCGGAGCCTCGTTCCCAAGGAGCGCCACGTCGAGCTCGCCGCGCGGCTGGACGAGTTCGCCCGCACCGACTCGGGCCGCGTGCTCGAGCCCGAGCTCCGGCAGCTCTACGAAAACGGCATCGCGTTCCACCACGCCGGCCTGCACGTGCAGCTCAAGGCGCTGGTCGAGGAGCTGTACGAAGCCCGCCTCATCCAGGTGCTGTACTGCACGAGCACGTTTGCGCTGGGCATCAACATGCCGGCACGCACCGCCGTCTTCGACGGCCTGCGCAAGTTCGACGGTCGGATGCTGCGCCCGCTCACCACCCGCGAGTTCATGCAGAAGGCGGGCCGCGCCGGCCGCCGCGGCATGGACACCGTGGGGCATGTCGTCATCCGCACCGACCCCGAGGAGTGGAAGTACAACGAGCGGTCCTTGCAGACCTACCTGCGCGGCGAGCCCGAGCCGGTGCGCTCCAGCTTCGCGTTGTCCTTCAACAGCATCGTGAACCTCCTCCAGCGCGCCGGAAAAGAACACATCCGCGAGATCGTGGAGAAGTCCTTCCTTGCCTTCTCGATGCAGGGCGAAGCCCGGCGACTGGAGCGCGACGCCGCGAGCCTCACCGCCCAGGGCGACCGCAAGAGCAACAAGGAGGCCGAGAAGTTGGTGCGACGTGCCGAGCAGGCCCAGGACCGCGTGTGGGACGATGTCCAGAAGCGTCTGTCGTTCCTCCAGGCCCACGGCTACCTCGACGCCGAATTCGGCCTCCAGGCCGGCGCGTTGGTGCTCAAGCACGTGCAGATCGAGGAGATCTTCGTCACCGAGCTCATCCTCGACGGCGCGTTCGAATCGCTCGATCCCGCGCGCCTCTTCGGCGTGCTGTGCGCCGTGAACAAGGAGTTCGGTCGCGACGTGAAGCCCCGACTGCGCATCAAGGGCGACGATCTCGCGCTGGTCCGCGAGGTCGACCGGGTGCGCCACGGCGACGTGGTGCGCCACGCCGAGGAGCTCACCGGCCAGGAGGTGTGTTGGTGCCCGGAGATGGTGCCCTACGGTCGCGAGTGGGCCGAAGGACGCCCGCTCGCGGCGCTCCTCGACCAGCTCGACAGCGGCGCCGACATCTCCGGCGACCTCGTGGGCGCCTTCCGTCGGGCCAAGGACCTCATCGGCCAGCTCATGGACGTGTGGTCCGAAGACAAGGAGCGCGTCGGCGAGCTCCGGGCGCTCTTGCAGAAGGTCTCCCGCGACGAAGTGCTGGTGGTCGACTGATGGTGTGGGGCGACGTTTCCCGTCTCCGCAACGGGCTCGTCGCCACCGCGCTCCTCGCCGCCCTCGGCGGCTGGTACGCCCACCTCGCGATGCAGAAGGAGGTGGGGTGGCGGGAGTACACCTCCGACCCTGCCCGCTACGACGGCCACCCGCTCACGTTTCCGTTGTGGGTGGTCACCCGCGTGGTGGACGCCCAACACTACGAGATCAGCAAGGTCGTCAAGGACGTCCCCATCGAAGGCGACACCACGCAGCTCTCGGTCGGCGACACCGTCTCGGTGGTGGCAGACTACTCGGCCGCCCGGAACATCGGTGTGGCGCGGATCGTCGAGGTGCACCACCTCCGGCCGTGGAAGGAGGGGCTCGGCGTGGCCGGGGTGCTCACCTGGCTCTTGGTGGTGCCGTTCTTGTTCCGTTGGCGCGCCGGCCGCGTCGAGGAGCGCCTCGATGGCTGACCTCTACACCCACGCGGCGGTGGCGGTGCTCGCGCGGCTGGGCCGACCGCGCCCCACGTGGGTGCCCACGTTCGTGGCCGGCACCTGCCTGCCCGACCTCGCGCGCGTGCCGCAGATGGTGTTCACGCGCCTGCGCTGGGACTTCCCCGCCATCCCCGAGCCGCTCTGCTACGTGTGGGCGCCGATGCATCTCCCGGTCGGGATCGTGTTGATGAGCTACCTTTCGGCGCTCTTCTTCCCCGAAGCGGTGCGGCGGCGCGCCTTCGGCGAGCTCCTCGTCGGCGGGCTCTTGCACCTGCTCGTCGACCTGACGCAGACCCACTTCGGCATGGGCTACCTCCTCTTCTTCCCGTTCTCGGAGTGGGACTACGAGCTCGGGTGGATCGGCAGCGAAGACACCGTCCGCGTCGTGCCGTTCCTCGTGCCGATCACCGCGCTGGCGGCGTGGTGGCGGTGGAGGAAGCGCCCAGGGGCGGCGCCTTAGGCCCGTCCCGACCTCGATCGGGGCGGGACGGCGCCGCGGGGTGCTACGGGCAGTGCGCCCGCAGCTCATCGGCGGCAGGGCTGTCTCCCGTACTCTCCGCTTGCTTGCTCCCTGCGCCTACAACGAGCTCGAACGCAGGGCACTCGATGCGCAACCCCGACTCGGTCGGCGGGGCGGGACTCGCGAGTGAGCACCGCCGACGTGGAGCAAGAGTCCTTGCCCGCCCGCCCGCGGGGACCGGGCACGCCCTCAACTGCATCGGCACCCTTCGGCGACCGCACGGCGCGTCGCAGCGCCCGGGGGATCGCCCCCCGCTACTGCACGAGCGGGTGCAGGAGCAGCATCACCTGTACCCCCGGCGGTGTGACCGTTGCGCCCAGGGCCCGCCGGGCGACGCAGCCTCGGAGCTCTGCTCCCTCGACCCCGGTGAGGGTGGCGGCCGCATTCAAGTTGCCGTCTGCCTCGACCGTGGTGGCGAGGAACGCGTCCGCGCCGACGCACTCGGCGAAGTGGGCCCGCACCTCGTCGACCACCGTGTCCACCGTTGCCTGAGAGAGTTGCGCGCGCGCGGCGATCAGGGCGTGCCGGGGTGCGGGGAGAACCTGCACGTGCGGCCAGCCGAAGTCCGCCACGACGAGGTCGCCGGACGGTTCGCCGACCGCGAGGTAGGCACCGGCAACGAACTTCGGTCGCGGACTGAGCGCGGCCACCACCACTTCCGCCGGCCACTCCGGTGTCGCGGCGACGTAGAACCGCGGCGCCGTGCTCGTGGCAGCTTCGCCCTTGCGTAAGGTGACGGTGTAGAAGGCGAGGATCTTGCCAGGGCTCTTCGGGACGTCGACGGCAACGATCGACTCGGCCACGCACGCGGTGGTCGTTGCGTCGGCACGACCGGCGCGCGCCCACACGGCCTCGACGCCCGCCGGCCCCGCCCTGAGAAGGACGTGCACCGAGGCGGAGCTGGCGTCAGGACCGAGGCACCGCGCGACCTCGGTGCCCCCCCGCTCCTGGGCCGCCCGCTCCATCAGGAGCCAGAGCGGCGCGATCGTGATGGCACCCGTCGCCGCGTGCGGCCACGCCACCGAGCCGTGCGGCGCCTCCGGCCAGATGCTGAGCCGATGGGGCGCGGCCGGCATGGCGGCCAGCGGGGGCAACGCCTCGATGGCCTGGTCGACACACCGCCGGGCAGCATCGGGCTCGGCGTCGTTCGGCGGCGCGACCACGAAATTGCCGCCAGCGTCCACCGTCAGGTCGACGAACATCCGCGGGGGCGGCGTGTCGGTCTTCGAGACGTGGAAGCACCGGTCGAAACGGGCACGGTCGACGAGGGCCTCCACCGCGTGCAGTCCCCAGCCTGCCGAGTGGCCCGTGACGGGACGCGAGAGCGCGAACGCGACCTGCGGCGCGGTGTCGACGGCCAACACCGTGAGGCCGTACGCCTCCGGCGCCGGCGGCGGGGGCAGGAGGCCCGCGCGCAGCACCCGCACGACACACGCGCCGACCACCGGTCGCCACCCCGCCTGGGCCACCAGCTCGACGTCGCCACCGGCGTCGACCCAAAGGACGAGGGGGCGGGCCAGGCGCGCGTCTCCGGCCCGGCTCGATGGGGGAGCACAACCGATGAGCGCGAGTTGAACACCCGTCACCGCGGCCTGGACCTCGCGCTGCCACGCACGCCAACTGGCCGCGTCGTCGGCGCGCGCCGGGTGAACGAGGCTCAGGACTACGCCCAAGAACGCAATGGCCGCCATTCCCCGCTCCCGTCGCCCCCCTAACGCGGCGCGCAGCCGACTCGGTCGAGGTCGGGACGGTCGCGGCGCGCCGCCCACCCCCGCGGGATAGACCGGTCCGATGGCGCTGACCTCGACCGTCCACATCTTCGAGGTGGCCCTGTCCGACGTGGATCGCGGCGTGTACGAGTCACTCGCGCTCAAGGTGGCCCGGCACCCGTCGGAGAGCGCCGAGTACCTCGTCACGCGCGTGCTGGCGTACGCGCTGGAGTACACCGAGGGGCTGGCGTTCACGTCGGGGCTCAGCACCGCTGACGAGCCGGCGCTGTGGGTGCGCGACCTGTCTGGGCAGCTCCAGGCGTGGATCGAGGTCGGCACGCCCGACGCGGCGCGGTTGCACAAGGCGAGCAAAGCCTGCGGACGGGTGCGCGTCTACTGCCACAAGGACGTTGGGCCCTACTTCCGGACGTTGACCGGCCAGCGGGTGCACGCGCCGGAGCGGCTGCAGCTCCTCGAGGTCGACCGCGCCCTGGTGGCCGGGCTCGCCGCCCATGTCGAGAAGCGCACGCGGTGGGCGGTGTCGGTGAGCGAAGACGAGGTGTACGTCGACGTCGATGGCGCCTCGCTGCACGGCGAGCTCCGGCGTCACCCGTTCCCCGCTACCTGACCGGCAGGATCACGCGGGACATCCCCGCCATCTGGAGCGTGCGGTTGGCGACGCGGCTGGACGCACACTGGCTGTACGCCTCGGGCGCACCGTAGATGGCTCGCGCCGAACGCACGGCGCCATCTTCGGCGACGGAGACGTCGAACACGGCGCCACGCTCTCCCCCGCACCCGCTCAGGACCCCGTCGAGCTCCTTGGTGGCGGCGTCCCAGGACCCGGCGGGGGGTGCGGCGCTCACCACGAGCACGAGCTCGTCGCCCAGGGTGGACCAGTCCCAGAAGCCGAGGGGCCCCGTCAGTGGGGCGGCAACCGGCGGCAGCCCCCACACGGCCGGCGCCACCCCGAGCAAGCCCGGCGTCGTGGCGGTGGCCGTCAGCCCGGCCTCACGTTCGGCCGCCGACCACCACGTGTCGGGGGTCGCCGCAGCGGGCTCCAAGCCCATCCACGCCATGCGGCCCGAGCCGAGCGCGCCGATCCGGACCGCGTAGACCCCACGCGTCGCCGTCGGCACTGTGATGGCGCGGCGAACGGTCGCGGCGATGCACGCCAGCCCCGCTTCGCTCCGGCCCTCCCCGCGCGCCCAGACGGCCTCCACGCCCGCGGGCCCCATCCGCACCAACGCATGCACATCGTCCATGCTTCGGCCTTCGTGCAGGCAACCCGCGTACTCCCCGCGGACGGCGGCGAGCTCGGTGGCGGTGTGCCAGGCCCAGAGGCCGATGTCCTCGGCCGGAGGGACGGTGGCTTCGCCTTCGAGGTGGATGGTGACCCGCGACGTCAACCGCCAGTTCGCCTCCCGCGCGGTGGCGTAATCCCCCACGTTCGCGACGAGCGCGGCCTCGAACCGGACGGGCGAGGTCGCCTCGTAGCCCGTGGGGAACCGCAACCGCCCGACACGTTCCGCGACACACGTCCGGGCGGCGTCGTCCGACTCGCCGCCCCGCACGGCGCTCACCTGGAGCCGCCCCGCCGCGTCCACCTGGCCGAGCACCTCGACGTGCATCGACAGGTCGGCCGCGGACGCCACGCGCTTCCGAGCACAGGGCAGGATCTCGAGCTTATGCCACACCAAGGCGTACACCGCGTCACGACTCAAGCGGGGCGGAGACCCGGGGGGCGGCAGCGGTGCCGCCCAGAACGCGCTGGTGCCGCCGGTCAGCCGCGAGCCGTCGAACTTGAGGACCACGCCGACGGACACCGGCTCGGGGGGCGCGGGGAGCGAGAGGTCGGAGAAGGTCCGGGCCAGGCACTGGGCGACGTCGTGGTCCTGGAACGTCCGCCCCCCCGCCTTCGCCGAGACCTTTCCGTCCGCGAAGGTCGCGAACAACAGGGCCACGTTCCACTGCCCCTCGGAGTGCGCCCCACGAAACTGCACACACGGCGTGAGCAAGGGGAGCTGCGCATCGACCTGTCTGGTCAGGGTCGAGCGCCACGCTTCCCAATCTGCGGGGGTGGTCGCCGCTGCGGTGGACAACCAATACAAAACCCACCATGCCATGCGCCTACCCCCCGTCGGCCGACCCACCCACGCGCGGTGACCCGAGGAGCTGCGCCCACAGGTAGTCGCCGTTCATGCGGGCGATGTTGGTGAGCTTGATGCCCTTGGGGCAGGCGACCTCGCACTCGCCGTGCTGCGAACACGGACCGAAGCCCTCGGCGTCGTGCTGCTCGAGCATCGCGACCACGCGACGCTCCCGCTCGGGCTGGCCCTGCGGCAGCAGCGCGAGGTGCGAGATCTTGGCGCTGGTGAAGAGGCTGCCGCTCGCGTTGGGGCACGCGGCGACACATGCGCCGCACCCGATGCAGGCCGCCGCGTCCATCGCCTTGTCGGAGTCGTCCTTGCTGACCAGGAGGGCGTTGGCGTCCTGCGGGTTGCCGGTGTTGACCGACACGTACCCACCGTGCTGGATGATGCGGTCGAGCGCGGAGCGGTCGACCACGAGGTCCTTGATGACCGGGAACGCCGCGGCGCGGAACGGCTCGAGCACGAGCTGGTCGCCGTCCTTGAAGCTGCGCATGTGAAGCTGACACACGGTGGTCTTCGGGTTGGGGCCGTGCGGCCGCCCGTTGATGACGAACCCGCAGCTCCCGCAGATGCCCTCGCGACAGTCGTGCTCGAAGGCCACCGGCTCCTTGCCCTGCACCGACAGCTCCTCGTTGAGCACATCCAGCATCTCGAGGAAGCTCATGTGCTCGCTCACCGAGTCCAGGGTGTAGGACTCGAAGTTGCCGGCGCTCGACTTGTCGGCCTGGCGCCACACCTGCAGCGTGATCTTCATGGGCGCCTCCTACTTGTAGTTGCGCGTGGCGAGGTGGACGTTCTTGAACTCGAGGGGCTCCTTGTGGAGCACGGGCTTCTGTCCGACACCCGTGAACTCCCAGGCCGACGCGTGGCAGAAGTTCGCGTCGTCGCGCTTGGCTTCGCCTTCGTCCTGGTACTCCTCGCGGAAGTGGCCGCCGCAGCTCTCTTCGCGCGTGAGCGCGTCGAGGGCCATGGTCTCGGCGAACTCGAGGTAGTCGGCCACCCGGCCCGCCCGCTCGAGGGCCTGGTTGAGGCCGCCTTCGCTGCCGGTGACCGTGACATTTTCCCAGAACTCGGCCCGAATGCGGGGGATCTCGCCGAGCAGCTCGGTGAGGCCTTCGCGCGTGCGCGCCATGCCGCACTTCTCCCACATGAGCGTGCCGAGCTCGCGGTGGAAGCTGTCAACCGTGCGCTTGCCCTTGACCGCCAGCAGCTTTTCGATGCGCGCCTTGGCCTCGATCTCCGCCGCCTGGAACGCCGCGCTCTTGCCATCGACCACGCCGGCCTTCACGCCGGCGAGGTAGTTGGGGAGCGTGAACGGCAGCACGAAGTAGCCGTCGGCGAGGCCCTGCATCAGCGCGCTCGCGCCGAGGCGGTTGGCGCCGTGGTCGGAGAAGTTGGCCTCGCCGATGACGAAGAGGCCGGGGATGGTGCCCTGCAGGTTGTAGTCGACCCACAAGCCGCCCATCGCGTAGTGCACGGCCGGGTACATGCGCATCGGGACGGCGTAGGGGTCTTCCCCGGTGATGCGCTCGTACATCTCGAAAAGGTTGCCGTAGCGCTCTTCGACGGTGTTCTTGCCGAGGCGCTTGATGGCATCGGCGAAGTCGAGGTACACGCCGCGCGACGCCCCGTCGACCTTGGGGCCCACGCCGCGCCCGTCGTCGCACACCTGCTTGGCGGCGCGGCTGGCGATGTCGCGCGGGCACAGGTTGCCGAAGCTCGGGTACTTGCGCTCGAGGTAGTAGTCGCGATCGGCCTCGGCCACCTGGTCGGGGCGCTTGCCGCAGTCTTCCGCCTTCTTCGGCACCCAGACCCGCCCGTCGTTGCGGAGCGACTCGCTCATGAGCGTAAGCTTGGACTGGTAGCTGCCCGCGACCGGGATGCACGTGGGGTGGATCTGCGTGAAGCAGGGGTTGCCGAACGCCGCCCCGCGCCGGTGCGCACGCCACGTGGCGGTGACGTTGCTGCCCTTGGCGTTGGTGGACAGGTAGAACACGTTGCCGTAGCCGCCGGTGGCGAGCACCACGGCGTCGGCCGCGTGGGTGGTGACCGCGCCGGTCTCGAGGTTGCGCACGACGATGCCGACCGCGCGCCCGTTGTCGACCACGAGGTCGAGCATCTCGGTGCGGGCGTACATCTTGACCTTGCCGGCCTGCACCTGCCGCTCGAGCGCGGAGTACGCGCCGAGCAGGAGCTGCTGGCCCGTCTGGCCGCGCGCGTAGAACGTGCGGCTGACCTGCGCCCCGCCGAAGCTGCGGTTGGCGAGCGTACCGCCGTATTCACGCGCGAACGGCACCCCTTGCGCGGTGGCCTGGTCGATGATGTTGACGCTGACCTCGGCCAGGCGGTACACGTTGGCCTCGCGCGCCCGGAAATCGCCGCCCTTGACGGTGTCGTAGAACAGGCGCCAGACGCTGTCGCCGTCGTTCTGGTAGTTCTTCGCGGCGTTGATACCACCCTGCGCGGCGATGCTGTGCGCGCGGCGCGGGCTGTCCTGGAAGCAGAACGCGCTGACGTTGTACCCGTGCTCGCCGAGCGTGGCGGCCGCGCTGGCGCCGGCGAGGCCGGTGCCGACCACGATGACGTGGTACTTGCGCCGGTTGGCCGGGTTGACCAGCTTCATCCTGAACTTATGCGTTTCCCACGAGACGCGGATGTCGACGTCGTTCGGGGCCTTGGAGCTGATATCCATGTTCCTTCCCCTTACTTCACGAGGCCGACGAGGATGGCGAGCGCGAGCAGCACGTTGCCGCCCGACACCGCCACGGCGAGTCCGGTGGCGGCCATCCGCGCGGAGCCGAGCTGCCGGTCGCCCGAGACGCCGAGGCTGCGGAACATCGCGAACGCGCCGTGGAACAGGTGCAGGCCGAGACCGAGGTTGGCCAACACGTAGAAGATGCCCCACAGCGGCTGCGACAAGAGCGTCGTGAGGTTGTGGAACGCGTCGGGGGCGTGCCCGCCCGCCTGCAGCCGGAAGTCGGGGTGCAGCCAGTTCTTGCCCACGGGGTGGAACGTGAGGTTGAGCAGGTGCAGGACGATGAAGGTGAGCACGATGGGCCCGCTGATGCGCATCGTGCGCGAATACAGCGTGCTGCCCTTGGGCGTGACCACCTTGTAGGCCTGCGGCCGCGCCTTGGCCGAGTCCTGCATCAGCTTGATGTTGGTGACGACGTGCGCCACCAACGCCGTGAGCAGGACGACGCGCGTGACCAGGAGCAGGTCCGGCACCTCGTGCAGGAACGCCCCGTAGTCGTTCATCGCCTCCCGCCCGAGGAACACGTTGAGGTTCCCGAGCATGTGCACCACGGTGAACCCGAAGAGGATCATGCCCGATACGGCCATGACCGCCTTCGCACCAGCGCTGGATCGCCAGATGCGGCCGACGTCGATCATCCTTCTGCCTCGCGGAGGCGCCTCGTATGCCGACGAGGGGGTGGGCGCCAGCGACCCGAGGCGCTCCAAGCCCGCGCCGCAGGCGCAACGATCGGGGTTTCTCCAAGCCAACCCGGGGTTGCGCGACGGCGTCGCGAGCCGCGGCGGCCCCCGCCGCCGCCCGGCCGGTCGCGGCGGCTCGCCCATGGCCCCCGGGTCCCCGGTGGTTAGCTTGACCCCGTCGTGTTCCAGGCCTCCTGTCCGAGCTGTGGCGCTCCCGTCGTCTTCGCCCACGCGCACGCCCTGTCGGCGGTGTGCGAGCGGTGCCGGACGTGGGTGGTGCGCACCGACCGCGAGGTGGAGAGCATCGGCAAGGTCTCCGCGTTCGACCGCGACCTGAGCCCGGTGCAGCTCGAGGCCGCGGGCGTGGTCGGGAATCGGCGCTTCCGGGTGCTCGGCGTGGTGCGCCTCGGCCGCGAGCGCGTGCGGTGGAACGAGTGGGCGCTCGGCTTCGAAGACGGCGAGGTCGGCTGGCTCGGCGAGTCCAACGGGCAGCACTGGCTCTTCGAGGACGACGGGCGACCGGCGCCGGCGAGCGCGGGCGGGGCCCGGCAGGTGGGCGACCGCTTCCGCGACGGGCAAGACACCTGGGTCGTGGTCGAAGCCGGGGAGGCGCGGATCCTGGCGGCCGAGGGCAGCCTGTGGTGGCGTCCTCCGCCCACCCTGCGTCGCGCCTACGCCGACCTGCGGCGCATCGGCGGCGGCGTCGGAACGCTCGATCGTGAGGGGGAGCGGCCCGTGCTGTACGCCGGGCGCTCGGTGAGCCTCGCTGAGCTGCGGATGGAGGGCCTGCGGCCGGTCACCGGGTGGGACGATCCGGCGCTCACCCACTTTCGCGGCCCCGAGCTCCACGCGGTCCAGAAGCTGGCGTGCCCGTCGTGCGGGGCCGACCTCGACGTCAAGGCGGGCACGTTGTCGTCGCGGGTGGTGTGCGCGTATTGCGGCGTGCCCAGCGACCTGGAAGGGGGCGTGGCCGAGGCCGCGGGCAAGCGCGAACCTCGGCAGGCCCGCCCCATCTGGGAGCCGCAGCTGCCGCTCGGCACCAAGGGCCGCCTGCGCGGCGCCGACTGGCAGATCGTGGGCGCGATGGAGCGTTCGGTGCGCGCCGAGGGCGTGCGCTACCCGTGGACCGAGTACTTCCTCTACAACCCGTGGCACGGCGGTGCGTGGTTGGTCGAGGCCAACGGGCACTGGAGCTTCGTCGAGCTCCTGGCCGACCTTCCGGGGTCCGACGTGCGCAGTGCGTCGTTCCGTGGCCGCTCGTTCCGGGCGTTCTCCAAGGGGCGGGCCGCGGTCGACCGGGTGATCGGCGAGTTCACCTGGCAGGTGGCCGTCGGGGAGCGCACCGACACCCTCGACCTCGTCGACGTCGACCAGGGCACCATGTTGTCGCAGGAGCGGGCCGACGGCGAAGAGACGTGGAGCTTCGGCCGGTACATCGACAAGGCCGAGGTCGAGGCGTTCACTCGCAAGAAGCTGCCGCCCCCGCGCGGCGTCGCACCCCACCAGCCGAACCCGTACACCGGTGCGGTCCTCACCGTGAACACCCTCCTTGCGGGGGCGATCCTCGCGCTCGGCGTGGTGCTCTCGGTGGTCCTGGGCGCGGCCGCCGCGGACGATCGCACCCAGATCGACTTCCCCCCGCTCGCCGCCGGCGAGGTGGCGCTCGCCGATCTCGTGGTGCCCGACGTGCAGCGACGCGACAGCACGATGAACCTGACCTGCTCCGGCGCAGGTGACGCCGCGGTGGTGTCGCTGGTGCACCAGGCCCAGGGGCACGTGTACGAGCAGAGCTGGACCGACGGGCGCACGGTGGACACCGAGTGGCGGCTCGAGCCGGGCGCCTATGTGGTGCGCCTGGGCATGCAGACCGCGGCGACCCCGGCGACGTGCCGCCTGGTGCTCACGCGGGATCCCCCTTCGGGCTCGCCGCTCCTGGTCGCGTTCGTCGCCGCGGCCGCCGCCGTGGGCCTGGCCTACGCATCCCGCCTCGGTTTCGAGTCCACCCGCTGGCAATCGAGCGACTTCACATGAACCGTTACCTCGCGAGCATCGTGCTTTTCCTGGTGACGGCCGCCTACGGGGGGTGGCACCTCGTGCTGGCCCCGTTCGACGGCGCGGGTCCTGGCGCCGTGGCGCCGCCCGGCGTGCGTGAGAACCCTGCTTCGTGGCGCGCCGTGTACGTCCCCTACGTGGTCAGCCACGGCTCGGGCGGCGGCGGCGGCTACAGCCTCGGCAAATGAACCCCGGAGACCTCCCCATGCACGACCCCCTCGCCACCCAGGCCCTGCTCGCGACGCTGCTGTACACCGGAGTCGGCGTGGGCGTGTTCCTGATGGCGTTCTTCGTGATCGCCAAGCTGCTGCCGTTCTCGCTGCGCAAGGAGATCGAGGAGGACCAGAACGTCGCGCTCGGCGTGGTGATCGGCGCGGTGATCCTCGGCCTGGCGCACATCATCGCCGCGGTGGTCGGCGCGAGCTGACGCCGGCCCGATGATCGCCTCCCCGCCCACCCCCGGCGCCGCGCGCGCGCTCTTCGCGAGCGTGCTGCTGATCGCGAGCTGCGGGCTGGTCTACGAGCTGGTCGCCGGCGCCCTGGCGTCGTACCTGCTGGGCAACTCGGTCACGT
Organism: Pseudomonadota bacterium; assembly: GCA_005776735.1. GTDB lineage: Bacteria > Myxococcota_A > UBA796 > UBA796 > SXON01 > SXON01. The sequence continues at coordinate 2,176 of SXOM01000183.1, read as the reverse complement.
GGTTCTCGCTGGTCATCGGGACCTACCTCAGCGCCATGGGGGTCGGCTCCTGGCTCAGCCGCCACGTCGAGCGCAATCTGGTCGTGCGGTTCGTCGAGATCGAGCTCGCGGTCGCGCTCATCGGCGGCTTCGAGGGACCGCTGCTGTACGCCGGTTTTGCGCTCACGCCGGCGTTCCGGCCGCTGCTCTTCGTGGTGGTGGGGGTGGTCGGCGTGGGCGTGGGGCTGGAGCTGCCGCTGTTGATGCGCGTCTTGGAGAAGCACGCGCCGCTGAAGGAGCTCATCGCCCGCGCCCTGTTCCTGGACTACATCGGGGCCTTCTTCGCGTCTGTCGCGTTTCCGCTCCTCCTGGTGCCGCAGCTCGGGCTGCTGCGCACGAGCCTGGTGCTCGGCATCGTCAACGCCGGCGTTGCGTTGTGGACGACGTTCCTCTTCGAGCTGCCCGATGCCGTCGCCACCCGCCTGCGCCTGTTGTGCGCGGCGGCCATCGTGGCGCTCGCGGGCGGGCTCGCCGGCGCGGCGAGCCTGGAGGTGCGGCTCGACCAGGCGCTCTACACCGACCCGGTGGCCCACGCCGAGCGCAGCGATTACCAACGCATCGTCCTGACCCACGACGGCGACGACACGCGCTTGTACCTCGACGGCAACCTGCAGTTCTCGTCGGTCGACGAGTACCGCTACCACGAGGCGCTGGTTCACCCCGCGCTGGCGAGCCACCCCGACCCCCGCCGCGTCCTGATCCTCGGCGGCGGCGACGGCATGGCCGCGCGCGAGGTCCTGCGGCACCCGTCGGTGGAGCTGGTGCAGCTGGTCGACCTCGACCCGGCGATGACGCGTATCTTCTCGGGTCGGTACGCGTTCCTCAACGGCGGCTCGCTCGGCGACCCGCGGGTCACGGTCACCAACGCCGACGCGATGCGGTGGATCGAGGAGGACACCCGCCTCTGGGACGCGGTCATCATCGACTTCCCCGACCCCAACGACTACGCCCTGGGCAAGCTCTACACCACCCACTTCTACCACCTGCTGATGCCGCGACTGGCGCCGGGTGCGGCGGTGAGCATCCAGGCCACCTCCCCCTACTACGCGGCCCAGGCCTACTGGTGCGTGATGCACACGCTGCAGGCGAGCGGCTTCGAGGTGCGGCCGTACCAGGCGTGGGTGCCGGCGTTCGGGATGTGGGGGTTTGCGCTCGCGTCGCGCGCGCCGCTGCCGCCGTTCGGCCCCCTGCCCGCCGGCGTGCGCTCCCTCGACGCCGCCACGCTGGAGGCGCTCTTCGTCCTGCCGCCCGACACCGCGCGCCCCGACGCGCCGGTGAACCGCCTCGACAACCAGGCGCTCGTGCGGCTCTACGACGAAGACTGGCGGGACATGAGCGGGCGTTGAGGCGTGCCGTTCAGAACGGGCACGGCGCCGCGAGCACCAGCGGGCTCCCCGTGAACGGGTGGACAAGCCCGATGCGCACGGCGTGCAGGCACAAGCGTGGGGCCGCAGCGAGCGCGGCGGGGTGGGCGTAGAAGGGGTCGCCGAGGATCGGGTGCCCGAGCGCGGCGAGGTGCACACGGAGCTGGTGCGAGCGCCCCGTCTCCGGGCGCAACGCCACGCGCGCGCCGACCGGGCCGACGTCGAGGACCCGCCAGTGCGTGATCGCCGGCTTCCCCGCCGCGTCCACGCGCTGCAGCGGCGGGCGGTCCGTGTCGGCGGCCAACGCCAGGTCGATACGGCCGGCGGCCTCCGCCGGGCACCCCCACACCAGGGCTTCGTAGTGCTTCTCGACCGTTCGGCCGGCGAACTGGGCGCGCAGGTGGGCTTCGGCCTTGCGGCGCAGCGCGAAGACCAGGACCCCCGACGTCCACAGGTCGAGCCGGTGCACCGCGAGGGCGCGCGCGTCGAGCGCCTGGGCGCGCGTGAGCGCCGAGTCGTGGTGTGCCGGGTCGCGGCCGGGCACGGACAGCAGACCGGCGGGCTTGTCGATCACGAGCAGATCGCGGTCGTGGTGGAGCACCACCAGGGGGGCGGCCGGCGGGTCGTAGCGGAGCGGTTCCACGCGCGAACGTAGCCCGCCGCCCGGCGGTCACCGCGCGAGCACGCGGCGCCGCGAGCCCCGCGCGCGGCCGCGTCCGAGGCAGCACGCGTGGGCGCTGTTCACGATTCGCGGCGTTTGCCCGTATGCGGCG
>SXOM01000182.1 GCA_005776735.1 Pseudomonadota bacterium | reverse complement strand
GACCTGCCGCCTGCCGCGGCGCCCAGGTTACCCACTCCGAATGGCACCCCGGAAGACCCATCCCCTCGTGTGGTTGCTCGCGATCGTGCCCTTCGGGGCGGTCGGGGGCTTCACCGGTGTGGTGCTCGCGTACCTCGCGACGCAGCGGGGGCTGACGGTGGAAGAGGGCGCCTCGCTCATCGCGGCGGGGATGCTGCCGCACACCGGCAAGTTCTTGTGGGCGCCGCTGGTCGACATGACCTTGTCGCGGCGCACCTGGTACGCCATCTCGTCCGCGTTGTGCGCCGTGGGAATCCTCGCGATGGCCGCGATCCCGCTGGGGCCCGACACGCTCCACCTCCTGCGCATCGTGATCTTCACGGTCAACCTCGCGACCACCACGCTCGGGATGGCCATCGAGGGCCAGATGGCCCACCTGACCGCGCCCGAAGACCGGGGCCGCGCGGGCGGCTGGTTCCAGGCGGGAAACCTGGGCGGGAACGGCATCGGCGGCGGCCTCGGCTTGTGGATGGCCACCCAGCTCCCGGCGCCGTGGATGTCCGGCGCGGTGCTCGGCGCGGCGTTCCTGGCGTGTGGGGTGCCCGCGATGTTGCTCCCCGACGTGCCGCGCGAAGGGAGCCGAAGGGGCCCGGTGGGCGCCGTGGTCGACCTCGTGCAGGACTTCTGGGGCATCGTCCGTTCAGCCAACGGCTTCCTCGCCGCGCTGATCTGCTTTCTGCCCATCGGGACCGGCGCCGCCACCGGCGTGCTCGCCCAGTCGGAGATCGCCGCGAAGTGGGGCGCCGGCGAGGCCGAGGTGGGGCTCGTCAACGGCGTACTCGCGGGCGTCATCATGGCGGTCGGCTCGCTGGCAGGCGGCGAGATCTGCAAACGGGTCGCCCCTCGCGTGGTCTACGCGGCGGTCGGGGCGCTCATGGCCGGCGTCGCGATGGCGATGGCGGCCGCCCCGACGACGCCGACCACGTTCATCGCCGGCGGCCTGGCGTACGCGGCGGTCACCGGTCTCGCATACGCGGCGTTCACGGGGCTGGTACTGGAGACCATCGGCGCGGGTGCGGCCGCGACCAAGTACAACGTGTTCGCGTCGCTGAGCAACACGCCCATCACGTACATGGGCCTGCTGCTCGCCAGCGCGGTCACGGCATGGGGGCCCGCCGGGATGCTGCTGACCGAAGCCGGTGCGGGCTTCGCCGGCATCGCGCTCTTCCTGGTGGCGACGGCGGTGGTGCGCCGCCGCCCTGCCGCCCTCGCGGCCTGAAGCGGGCCACCCGCCGGTCCCGGCCGCCGTCCGACCGGTCGCGGGGTGGCCCCCACGGGTGTTTTCATGGGCGTTGCGCCGCGACGGTCCGCTTCGAGGGGCCGAGGCGGGCGCGCAACGCGCCGCGCCGTTCGGTGCGCGTCGCTATTCGGCGTCGGCCACCGGCTGCAGCTTCGGCTCCCACGAGGCGCGCGCCAGCTCCAGGGCGTACCCGCCCCAGAACTGACCCGCCGGCGGCCCACCGTGACAGGCACCGTCGGACTCGCCGGGACGCTTGATCCACAAGAACGCGTCGCCGTGGGGCAGGCCCGGGGCGGTCGTGGGCTCCTCGCCGAGCCCGCGGCCGAAGGGGTTGCACCACTCACCGTTGGCGCCCTTTCCGTTGCGCGAGGTGTCGATGACGTAGTGTTTGCCGCCCAGGCGGCGCGACAACTTCTCGCCGTAGGCGACGTTGTCGCGGGTGGAGACGAAGTTGCTCACGTTGAGCGAGAACCCCCGGGCCTGGGCGACGCCCGCCGACTCCAGGCGAGCGGCCATCTCCTCGACCCGGAGGGCCTGGGGGTGGCCACCGTCCAGGTATACGCGGGTGCCGGGGTTCTTGCCCAGCACTTCGACCGCGCGCTGGAGCATCGCGAGGCGCTCGTCCATGCCGAGGTCGCTCAGGCAGTCGGTCACCGTGAGCGCGTCGGGCTCGAGCACCACGAGGGCCTCGCCGGTGCCGATGCCGGCGGCGAGCTGGCCGATCCACGCGTCGTAGGCGGCGACGTCCTTGCTACCGCCCGCGGAGTGTTGACCGCAGTCACGATCGGGGATGTGGTAGGCCACCAGGACCGGGAGCGCGCCCGACTTCTTGGCGGCGCCCACGATGCCCGCGGCGGTCTTCTTCACGTCGCGGGTCCACTCGCCGAGCCAGACGGCGGTGGGGGTGTCGGCGAGGCGGTCCAGGAGCGCGGCGTCGCCGGGGCTCTCGTCGCGGAGCGCATCGGCCACCTTCTTGGCGGGATGGCCCGGTTGGAGCCAGAGCGGCCTCGGCACCGGGTCCACCCGGGCGTCGACCGCCGGCGGCGGGGCCTGCAAGACCGGCGGCGGCGTGCTCCGTGCACCGAGGCTCCCGGGCCGCGCCCCGACGTCGTCGTCGCGATGGCAGGCCGCGGCCGCCGCGAGGGGCGCGAGCAGGAGGAGGGTGGCCGACGAGAAGGCGACCACGCGGCGTTGGCCAGGTGTCACGTCCTCAGGGATCGGCTCGAGGGGGTCCACGCGCGAGGTCTACGTAAGCACGAAGTCGGGCATTCGAAAGCGCGTCAGCCCACCTGCAGGCGCACCAGGCGTGCATACTCACCGCCGGCCGCCACGAGGTCGTCGTGGGTCCCCGACTCCACCATGCGCCCTTCACGCAGCACCACGATGAGATCGGCGTCGCGGACCGAGGAGAGCCGATGCGCCACGACGAAGGTGGTCCGGCCGGCGCTCGCGCGGTCCAGGGCGGCGTTGACGGCCGCTTCGGACTCCGCGTCCAGGTTGGAGGTGGCCTCGTCGAGGACCAGGACCGCCGCGTCCCGCAGCACCGCGCGGGCGATGCAGAGCCGTTGGCGCTGCCCGCCGCTCAGCCGCATGCCGAGCTCGTCCACTCGGGTGTCGTACCCCTTCGGCAGGGCGCGCACGAAGGTGTCCGCGTCGGCGATCGCGGCGGCTCGGCGCACGGCGGCGTCGTCGGCGTCGGGGGTGCCCAGGCGCAGGTTTCCGGCGACCGTGTCGTCGAAGAGGAACGGCTCCTGCGTGACGACGGCGAGGCGGCGGCGGAGGGTCGCCAGCGAAAAGCTGCGCAGGTCCGCACCGTCCCACAGGATCGCCCCTTCGGACGGGTCGCGGAGCCGGGTCAAGAGCGCCAGGAGTGTGGTCTTCCCCGCGCCGCTGGCCCCGACGATCGCCACGCGCTGGCCGGCGCGCACCGTGAAGCTCACGTCGCGGAGGACCTCGCCGTCGCCGTAGTCGTACCCCACGTCGCGCAGCTCCAGCACCGCGGGCGCGGGGGCGTCGGCCACGCCTTCGTCGCGCAGCGCCGGCGCGGTGTCCAGGAGCGAAAAGACGCTGTCCGCCGACGCCAACGCCCGCTGGACCAGGCTCGAGATCAGCGCCAGGCCCTTGAGGGGTTCGTTCATCAGCCCCAGGGCGACCAGGAACGCGATGAGCTCGCCCGGCTGCACCTCGCCGGCCATCACCTGCTTGCCGCCGACCCAGATGGCGGCGCCGACGCCGAGTGCCGCCATCAACTCCACGACCGGACCGGGCAACAACTGCGCGGTCACCGACTCGATCTGGGCGCGGTGGAACGCCTCGTTCTCGCGGTCGAAGACGGCCTGCCGTTCGGCTTCGCCCCGGGAGAGCTGCACCACGCGCACCCCGCCGAGCGTCTGGGTGAGCACCCCCGACAAGCGTGCGCTCGCGTCGAGGGCGGCGGCGGCCGAGCGCCGCGCCCACTTCCCGAAGCGGTCGATCGGGATCGCGACCGCGGGCAGGACCACGAGCGCGACGGCGGCGAGCGCCGCGTTCATCCAGAATGCGGTCGCGACGAGGCCGAGGAGGGTGATCGGCTTCTGGATCGCGGTCACGACGCCGCTCACCGCGTACTGGAGGTTGTTCACGTCGTTGAGCACGCGGGACACGCGCTCGCCGACCGGCGTGCGTTGGTGCCACCCCACGTCGAGCTTCAAGAGTGCCTGGTGGAGCTCCGCCCGCAGGTCGGACACGATGCGCCACGCGACGCTGCGGGTCAGAAGCCCCCGCGCGATCGCGACGGCGCCGTTGAGGCCGTACAGCACCACGATGCCCGGCGCGAGCCACGCCAGCGCCGCTTCGTCGCGCCGGATCAGCACATCGTCGAGCACCCGCTGGATCACGAAGACCAGGAGCGAAGGCAGCGCACTGGCCACGAAGACCAGCCCGGTCGCGAGCACCAGGCGCCCGGTGTAGGGGCGGAAGCGCGCGGCGAGGCGCCGCGCGACCGTCGGGTTCGCGGGCCCGCTCACGGCGCGGCCCCGCAGCGGCCGGTCTCGAACACCTGCCAGCGTTGCAGCGCGCTCCCGTCGGGGTTGTACTCCGAGACCACGTTGGCGCCGCTCCGATCGGGGCATCGGGTGTCGATCTCGGTGCTCGGCACGCCGCGCCACGAGCGGACGTAGAGGGCCGGTCCGACGATCGCACCCTCCGACACCACGCGCGCGTCGACCCCGCCGTACCACCCGAGCAACGCTGCGGTCTCGGCGTCGTCGGTGTAGGCCGGAAGGCCCCAGGCCTGCACGCTGCGGCCGAGGTCGGCGCCGATCCCGAGGCGCGCCGTCGGGTCGCCTTCGACCGCGACCAAGGGGCGCGCGCTGTGCGCCGCGAGGGCGCAGCTCAGGAACAGGCCGACGCCCGACGCCACCCAGGTGCCGCGCGCGAAGCCCCCCCCGGCGCGGCACAACCCGAGGAGCAGCGCCGTCCAGCCGAGCGCAGCCAGGCCGGGGATCCAGACGCCCGCGACCACCCCGACCGAGCCGACGCCGAGGCAGGTGCGATCGGCCCGATCGCCGCTCACCGCCGCCATCGCCGCCCACGGAGCCGCGGGCAGCGCCAGCACCCCGCCGGCGGCCACCGGCCGTGCG
>SXOM01000181.1 GCA_005776735.1 Pseudomonadota bacterium | reverse complement strand
GCCGGAGCGGCGGCCGGCGGAGCGGCGGCCGGCGGAGCGGCCGCGGACCCGGCAGGGCTCGGCCCGGACGCACCGAAAAGCGCCGCCTTCACCTTGGCCTTCAGCGCGTCCCGCAGCCCCATGTCAGGCCGACCACTCCACCTGCTTGGGCGGCTGCCACGCGAGGTTGCACGCCTCGGTCGCGGCCCACAACATCAGGAAGACGAGCGCCGCCTGCTCGGGCGGCATCTCGACCTCGCCCTCCTTCTTCTCTTCACGCTCGAAGAGCGCATGGAGCGCTTCGTCGAGGATGTGGGGCTGCGACCGCTCGTCCACGTTGCGCACGCGGTTGGGGAAGCCCCCGTCGGCCGGCATCAACAGGGCCGCGTACCCCTGGATCTTGCGCGTCGCGGCGTCGATCTCCTTGGTGCCGATGCGACCGAGGTGGCCCCCGGCGCGTTCGTAGATGCGGACCACCACCGACAGCAGGTACAACGACACCTCGCCGGACTGACCGGGCATCGTCGGGATGTTGGCCTTGAAGAAGCGGGACAGGCGCGCCTGGTCCTCGAGGATGCGGCGGGCGACCGACTGGAACGCGAGGCCCTGGGCCGCGCACTCTTCCGACCACTGGTGGACCTGTTCGCGAGGAATCGTGGGGTTCATGGGGCCGGCGGGTAACCCGCGACGAGGCGCGCCGCGACCGCCTGGACCGCGGCGTGGACCGCATCGCGGTGAACCAACCACTCGGCGTGGGCGCCCGGGCCCACTCGGTTGGTGATGCCCAGGACGGCGGCGAACGGCACCCCCGCCTGGGCGCAGGCATAGGCCACGGCGTACGCCTCCATGTGCTCCACCGCCCAGTCGGCGCCGAAGTACGTCGCCAGGACAGGGTCGGTGGTGATCGCCGCGACCGTGAGCACCGGAACCGCCGGCAGCGCCAGCGCCGCGGCGAGCCCCGCATCGGCCTGGAGCGGCCCGGGCGCCAGCGGCGCGTACCCCACCCCCAGGCCGACCGCCGCGTACCCGAGCCCCAACCGTCCGGCGGCGACGACCGCGCCGACCGGGGGACCCCCTGCGTACGCGCCGGCACTTCCGAGCAATAATACAGCCTTCGGTCTTGCTCGATCAAGCCAACGGGCCGCCGCCACCCCGGCCGCGAGCGGGCCCACCCCCAGCGCAACCCCCGGCAGCGGGCCCAGCTCCGCCTGTACCGCCGCGCACAGGCCCAGCCCGCTCAGTGCAGCGCCACGAAGATCGACAACGGGCGCGACACCCGGTCCGCCCAGGCGGCCTCGTTGTGCGCCGCGCCCGCCTCCCACCAGTGCCACAGGTCCACGTCGTAGGTGTAGCCGCCCGCCGCCAGCACGTCGCGCAGCTGGGCGTTCTCGCAGTAGTTGTCACTGCTGCCCAGGTCGTCGTCGTGGACCCCGTCGCCGTCGGCGTCGGCGCAGTCGGTGTAGCTACCGCCGGAGTCGAGGTACAGGGCCGTGGTCCCGTGCCCGGCGGCCGCGTATCGTTCGATCATCGTGGGGTTGTGCTGCTCGATGCTGCCCCACCCCATCGTCCCCGACAAGCTCGCCGCGAACCGGTACTCGCCCGGGTGTCGGAGCGCGGCGTGGACCGAGATGAGGCCGCCGAGCGAGCTCCCCATCACCCCGACCACGGCGGGCTCGCCGTAGGTGGTGGCGACCAACGGCCGCACCGTGTCCTGCACGAAGTCGACGTAGGCGTCGCCCTGGCCGCCGTAGGCCACCCCGTCGAGTGTGTCGGCGACGTGGGTGTACTCCTCCATGCGCGCCACCGTGTTGTCGATACCGACGATCATCACGCCGTCGGGCGCGGTGTCCTGGAGCCGCCACCCTCCCCACATCGCTTCGGGATCGAACAGGTTCTGGCCGTCCTGCGCGTAGAGGACGTGCGTGGCTTCGCCGGCGGGCACCAGCACCCGCACGTTGCGCGCCTCCATCGTGTCGTCACCGACCGCGAAGTGCCGCTCCAGGTGTGCATCGGCCGACGCCACCAGGCTCAGCTCGCCGAACTCGTCGTAGCGGTACCGCCGGGACCACGCGTCGGCCTCCCAGGCGCTGCCGTCGGTGAACTTGTAGCCGCCGTCGGTGGCGCCGATCAGCGCCCAGCACAAGCCGTCGCCACAGGACATGTCCTGGCCCGCCCACCCGTCGAAGTCCCCGGCCACCTGCCAGGTGCCGCCGCCGCGGCGGACCACCAGCAGTCCGTCGACGGTGGCCGCCGGCCACCCGACCTCGCCCGCGAGGTCGCTCATCGCCTGCGCACCGTCGGCGCGGACGCGCGCCACCAGCTCGGCGGCGGTGACCTCCGGCAGCGCGGTGTCCTCGCCGGTGTCGGTGTCGCCCCCGTCGGTGTCGCCCGCGTCGGTGTCGCCCGGTCGCGGCCCGCCGTTGCCGTGGTTGATGACGTCGCCGCCGCAGCCGTACAGGAGCACCCACATCATCCCGACACATCCTCACCGCCGTCGACGCGCAGCACGTTGCCGTTGATCCACCGCGCGCCGGGGCCGGCGAGCAGCACCAGGGCGTCGGCGACGTCCTCCGGCGTGGTGAGCCGGCCGCCGGGGTTCCGCGCCAGCGCGCTGGCCACCAGCTTCTCGTGACCCGGGATCTTGCGGAGCGCGGGGGTGTCGGTGACGCCGGCCAGGATGGCGTTGGTCGTGATCCCGCGCGGTGCCAGCTCGACCGCGAGCTGCCGACAGGCCGCTTCGAGGACCGCCTTGGCGGCGCTGACCGGGCCGTAGCCGGGCCACACCATGTGCGAGCCGGCGCTCGTCATCGCCCAGACGCGCCCGCCGTCGGCGAGACACCCGGCCGCCACGAGGTCCTGGGCCCAGTACACCAGCGAGCTGCCCATGACGTCGAGCGTCATCTCGAGCTGCTTCCGCGTGACCTGGCGGCCGCCGACGAACGGCGCCAGGGACCCGAAGGCCAGGCTGTGCAGCAGCCCGTGCACGCCGCCCGGACCGCACCGTTGCACGACCTGGGCCACGATCTCGGCGCGGGAGGCGTCGTCGGCGGCGTTCTGGTTGAAGAAGTGCACCGCGCGCCCGCACGCCTCGAGCTCGGCCACCAGCGCATCGACCTGGGGCTGCGCCGCCCGCCGATCGAGGTGCACCCCGACGATGTCGTAGCCGGCGCGCGCAAACGCCCGCGCCGCCGCGGCACCGAACCCGGAGGAGGCGCCGAGGATGACGATGGTGGGCACGCCGACCCTCGGGGCTACTTCGGCGCGTCGCCGCCGGCGGGCGCGGCCGGGGCCTCACCGGCCGGGGCGGCGCCGGCCGCGGGCTCGGTCACGGTGGCGCCGGTGGCGGCCGCGCCGGGGTCGGTCATGGTGGCGCCCTTCTTGAGCTCCTCGATGTACGCCTCGAGGATCTCGTTGCGGAGCTGCTCCTTGATCTTGTCCTTCACCTCGTCGACCGGGACGGACTCGCGCTTGTCCTCGATCTCGATGATGTGGAAGCCGAACTTGGTCTCGACCAGGCCCACGATGTCGCCCTTGTTGCCGGCGAACGCCGCCTCGGCGAACTCGGGCACCATGCGGCCCTTCTCGAACCAACCCAGCTCCCCGCCTTCCTTGGCGGAGCCCTTGTCCACGCTCTTCTCGGTGGCGAGGGCCGCGAACTTCGTCGGGTCGGCCTTGACGTCGGCGAGGATGGCTTCGGCCTCGGCCTTGTCCTTGATCAGGATGTGGCGGGCCTTGACCTGGGGGCGCGCGAACGCGACCGCGTGGTCGTCGTAGTACTTCTTGATCGCGTCGTCCGTGGAGCGGGCGGCGATCGTCTTCTCCAAGAGCGCCGTGGCGAGCGCGTTGCGCTCGGCCAGGGCGATGCCCGCCTTGACCTTGGCGTCTTCGTGGAGCTTCTGCTTGAGCGCCTCTTGGTACAAGAGCTCGCCGATGACGACCTGCTCCTTGACCTTGTCGAGCTGACCGCGCGCCACGAGGCCGTCCCGCACGTTGGCGGGGAGCTGCTCGAGCTGGGCGTCGATCATGCCCTGGGTCACGTTCTGGCCGTTGACGACCTTGACCACCTCGCCCGTGCGCTCGATGGTGCCGGGAACGGGCGGGGGCGGCGGCTCGCAGCCGATGAGCAGGAGAGGGAGCAGCGACAGCATGGTGGATCCTCGAAGCGGCCGGGCTCTTACCGATCGAAGCCCGAAAGTCAAGCCTCCGCGAGCGCAGCGCGCACCGCGTCGAGGCTCAGGCTGTTCCCCGCGAGGTCGAACCGGACCGAGCGCGGCAGGACCTCCGGAAAGTGGAACGACCCGGGAAAGCCGAGAAGTCGCAGGATTTCCTCGGGCGAGAACGTCCGCACGCCGCCGGCGTCGCGCACGTAGCTCCCGGCACGCACCGGCGACCGCCCGTACGCCGACGTGAAGCACGTGGCGACCGCCGCCGGGTCGTCGGCGTCCACGATGTGGGCCGAGTGTCCGTACCCCCGCACCGTCGCCTCCGGCAGGTACGCGCCGGGATCGGGCGCCGCGTCGAGGTAGCCCCCCAGCGGGCGAAGGGGCGCGATCGGGGCGCTCCCGCCGAGCTCGCTGCGGTGTCGACCGTCGCCGCGCAGGCGCGCGGTCAGGTAGTACCGCTGCCGGCGCATCGGCACCCCGAGCGCCGTCGGGCACGCCAGGCGTTCGTGCAGGGTGTACCCGGCGCCGATGAGCGTCGCGCGGAGCTCCCCCCGCATCGCCGACACGACGAACCCCGGCACGTTCTCCATGGCGACCACGGGAGGCCGCAGCTCGGCGAGGATCGGCAACAACCGCAAAAGTGGCCGCGCGCGGGGGTCATCCAGGTCGCGCCTGGCCCCGCGCACGGTGTACGGTTGGCACGGCGGCGACATCCACCACCGTGTGGCCCCGAAGGCCGCGAGCTGCGCCGCCGAGACGGCCTCCAGGTTCCAGGCCTTCGGACGAAGGCCGTGGTTCAGGGCGTAGGTGGTGTTGGCGTGCGGGTTCTGATCCACCGCCGCCGCGACCGGCCCGCCCCACGCGAGGCCGGCCGCGCCGATGCCCGAGAACAGCTCCAGGAGCACGCTGCCGCCGCGCTAGTCGCCCAGCTCGCGCTCCATGAGCCACTGGATCACCGGCAGCCGCGGGCCGTCGATGTTGGCGCTCATGCGGAACGAGGTGAAGACCACCCGGCCCTTCCCGGACTCGAACTCCACCAACAGCGGCGAGTTCTTCTCGACCGCGGTGTCCATGCCCTGCCGCCAGGTGGCGTCGGCGCTGAGGAACACCCGCGCTTCGTCGCCGACGGTGTCGACCACCGGCCACGCGTCGAGGTCGTGGTCCATCTTCACCGTCTCCTTGCCCAGGGCCTCCTCGAGGTTGCTGTTGGTCACGTCGGCCACCAACAGCTCCGGCTCGCCGAGCTGGGCGCTGTCGGGGTCGCCTCCGCCCAGGAACTCGATCTGGCCGGGCCACGTCTCCTCGACCACGTCGTAGCTCCAGTCGCTCGCGAAGACGACGCCACCGTCGGACACGTAGGCCTTGAGGTTCTCCTTCACGGTCGCCACCGTCGCGTCGTCGCTGCCGTCGCTCGAGTAGAAGATGCCGTCCTCGAGGTGGCCACCGGCGAAGAAGATGGCGTCGTACCGCGCCATCTCCTCCGGGTTCTCGAGGAATTGCAGCAGCTCGGCGCCGGTCTGCCCGTCGATGTCGTGCGCGCCGCTGATGCCAGTGGCGCCGAGCACTGCGTCGAAATCGTCGAAGTCGCCGGTGACGACGGCCACCTCGACGTCGGCCGAACCCGAGCACGCACCTTCGGGAACCTCGGTTTCGCGGCCTTCGACCACCTTGGCGTCGAACATGTCGACGGTGGTGGAGCCGTACTGCACGTACACGGTGTAGGTGCCGCTCGCGAGGTCGTCGAGTGTCCAGTACCCGTCCTCGTCGGAGGTGGTCTTCCGGGTGTCGCGCAGCTCGCCCGAGCTGTCGATCACGTGCAGGTACACGGTGGCGCCTTCGAGCCACACGAAGCGCTCCGGGTCGCAGACGCGCCCGCTGATTACACCTTCGCCGTGCCCGTACATGTCGGGCACCCGGGCGAGGTTGCTCTCGTTCTCGCAGGCGGCGAGCAGCAGCACGCCGAAGAGGAGGGGGGTGCGCATCAGTAGGACCTCCCGGGGACCAGGACGTAGATGTCCAACGTGTCGAGGAGGACGGTGCCGTCGCCCAGGACGTTGAGGGTGAGCTTGTAGGTCTGGTCGGTGTCGGCCGCCGCGACCGCCCCACGGAACGTCAGGTCGAAGTCGATGACCTGGCCATTGGCGCTGGAGGAGAGCGTGTATTCTTCGGGGTCGATCGACTTCACGAATCCGTGGGTGTCACCGTCGACCTGGAGCGTGATCTTCGAGAACTGCACGCTGTCGACGAGGTCGGTGATGGCGCTCACGATGGTCGTCCGCAACGCCGAGGCGTTGCCCGACCACTGGAACACCAGCTTGTCGTCGGCCGCGCCGTCGCCGTCGGTGTCGGCGAGGCTTCCCGTCTGGTTGGCGAGCGTGTTCATCTGCGCGACCGGCGTGCTTCCCGACACCGAGATGCCGATCAGCGTGGCGTTGAGCGAGCCCGCCGCGGACACCACGTCGCTCTGGCCGGCGTCGCCCGGGCAACCACCCGGCGACCCGTAGCCGTTCTCCGGGTCGCGCATGTAGTTGTCGGTCACGTACACGATGACCGGCAGCGCGTAGGGCCGGAAGCCCATGCCCCCGCCGGTGCCGATACCCGGCACGCCCGAGTTGTAGTTCTGCCCGCCCCCGCCGTTGAACGGGTCGGCCCCGGACGCGATGAACGGCCGGACGTCCTTGGACGCGTCGTAGCTGTGGTTGCAGCTCATGTCGTACCCGGCGCCGCTGAGCGCCTGGTACAGCGCCTCCATCGCGCCTTCGGGCCCGTCGACGCCGTTGTGCACCGAGAGGCTCGACAACGCGCTCTGCACCGACGAGGTGCTCGTGGTGAGCGGCTGGACCAGGTCGTAGATCTTGTCGCCGCTGGTGCCGTACGACCCGTAGTTGTAGTCGTCGAACGTGGCCACCGCGTACTGCGCGTCGGGAACCTGGGCCTCGACCTCGCTCACGATCTGGGAGAACTGGCTCGCCATGGAGCTGAGCGTGCTCGACATCGAGCAGGTGGTGTCGAGCAGGAAGCCGATGTCGCCCTGGCTCACGCTCAGGGTGAACTCGAAGTTCTCCTCGACGTTGGTGCGCTCCTCGACCGTGACGTAGATGCCCTCGATCACGCTGGTCTCGTCGTTGGGCAGCGTGCCCGCGGCCACCTCGGCGCCGTCGGTGAAGCCGTCGTCGTCGCTGTCGGGGTCGAGGCGCTCGGTGCCGTGGCTGGCCTCTTCCGCGTCGGGGATGCCGTCGCCGTCGGCGTCGAGGTCGGCCCCGTCCCACATGCCGTCGCCGTCGGTGTCGCGCGCCGCGTCGCCACCACCGGCCTCGGTGCTGTCGGAGAACCCGTCGCCGTCGCTGTCGTCGTCGAGGGAGTCGGGCACGCCGTCGCCATCGAGGTCGCGCGGCTCGGTCTCCCAGGCGCTGGTGCCGGCCTCGGTGGCGTCGCTCGCGCCGTCGCCGTCGCTGTCGTCGTCACGGTAGTCCGGCGTTTCGTCGGCGTCGGAGTCGAGCACCGCGCAGTCGTCGCCGATCTCGGTGGTGTCGAGGATTCCGTCGCCGTCGTCGTCGAGGTCGGCGAAGTTGCGCACGCCGTCGTCGTCGGGGTCCTTGGAGCCCTCGTCGCCGTCGTCGATGCAGTTGTCGTCGCTGTCGAGGTCGCGGAAGTCGGGCGTACCGTCCAGGTCGCTGTCCCAGGGGAGCGTCACCACGTCCTCGTCGCCCGCTTCCAGGTAATCCTCGATGCCGTCGTCGTCGGCGTCGAGGTCCTGGTAGTCGGGCGTCTCGTCCTCGTCGGTGTCGGTGGACTCCAACGGGCCCTCGGCGGTGTCGCCGCCGACCTGTGCCGGATCGACGTAGCCTTCGTCGAGGTCGAGGATCGTGTCCTCGTCCTCGTCCTTCCACGAGATGAGCGTGGTCGGGTCGTCCGACCCCCCGCCGGTGCTCCCGAAGGTACACCCCGCCAGCACCAGAGCCACCAGTCCCGATCGAACCACGCGCACCTCGACGAACGCACGATGCTACCCGAGCCCGCCCCCTTTTACAAGGAACTTCGTGAGCTTGTGTTGGGGCACGCACGCCCCACCTGGGGCGCCGATGTCCCAGTCTGCGCAGCTCGTGGGCGATGTCCCGCGACCCACCGGACGGCGGCAGTCCCCGTCGGCCATCGCGCCGCGGTGCGCGCCCGCCCCCGCCGCTCGGAGCGGTCGGTCGCGGCGCACCGCCCCCCCGGCCTCAGGTCCGGGTGCCGACGTACACCACGTGGTCCCAGCCTGCTCCGCCGGCGAGCGCGTGGGTGCGCACCACGAAGCCAGCCTGGCTCAGCCGACGTTCGAAGCCGCGGTCGGGGCGTTCGCCCCAGATCGCGAGCCCCCCGCCGGGACGCAGCGCCGCGCGGCATCGGGAGAGCGCCGCACTCCCCCACAACGGGTCGGAGTTGGCTTGGGTGGCGGCGTGGGGCCCCTCGTAGAGATCGAGCACGATCGCGTCCAACCGGCCCGCCGGAGTGTGTGCGATACGCGCAGCGACGTCGCCGATATGTAGGCGCACCCGCGGATCGTCCACGACCTGCCGGGTGAGCGGCCCGAGCGGGCCCCGACACCACTCGACCACCACCGGGTTGAGCTCCGCGACCTCGACCTCGGCGCCAGGGCCGAGGCAGTCCAGGGCCGCGCGCAGCGTGTACCCCATGCCGAGCCCGCCCACGAGCACGCGGGCGGCGGGGGCGTGCACCCCTGCGAGCGCGAGTCGCGCCAACTCCTCCTCCGAGCGCCGCGCCATGCTGTTCATCAGCACGCGCCCGCCCACCTGGATCAGGAAATTGCCCTTGCGCTCGCGCAGCTCGAGCGCGCCCTCGGGCGTCGGGACGGACGCGACGATGCGCCAGGCGCCGGGCACGTCAGTCCTTCTGCCGGGCCTTGCGGTACTCCGACCACCCGCCCGGGAACACGTCGATGTGCCCCGGCTCCACCGCCACGATCTTGTTGGCCACCGACTCGATGAGGTCGCGGTCGTGCGTCACGAAGATGCACGTGCCGGCGAACGTCTGGATGCCGTCGCGCAGCGACGAGATGGCCTCGAGGTCCATGTGGTTGGTGGGCTCGTCGAGGATCAGCGTGTTGTGACGCAACAGCATCAGGCGCGAGAGGATGGCCCGCACACGCTCGCCGCCGGACAGGGTGGCGGTGGGCTTGTCGCCGTCTTCGCCGGAGAAGAGCATACGCCCGAGCACGCTGCGGACGCCTTCCTTGCCCGCCGCGGGCTTCTGCTCGAACATCCAGTCGAAGATCTTGTGGCCCGGAGGAATGAGCCCCTCGTGCTCCTGCGGGAAGTACCCGAGGTCGACCTCGTGGCCCCACTTGATGTTGCCCTGGACCGCGGGGATCTTGCCCATCAGCGTCTCGATGAGCGTGGTCTTGCCGACCCCGTTGCGGCCGATGATCGCGACCTTGTCGCCGCGACTCACCGCGAGGTGCAGCCCCTTGAAGAGCGCCGTGCCGTTGTAGCCGCAGGCCAGCTTGTGGACCTCGAGGACGTCGCGACCACCGGGCTTGTCGAACTCGAACTTGATGAACGGCCGCTGGATGTTGCTGCGCTTGATCTCGTCCGGCCGCAGGCGCTGGAGCTCCTTCTTGCGGCTGGCGGCCTGGGTGGACCGCGTGCCGGCCGCGAAGCGCTGGATGAAGTCCTGGAGCTGCTTGATCTTCTCCATCTTCTTGGCGTTGGACTGCTCGACCTGGCCGCGCACCTGGGCCTTGGCCCGCACCATGTCGTCGTAGTTGCCGGTGTACTGGATGATGGTCTCGTAGTCGATGTCGGAGATGTGGGTGCACACCGAGTTGAGGAAGTGCCGGTCGTGGCTGATGACGACGAGCACGCCGTCGTAGGAGTGGAGGAACTCCTCGAGCCACTCGATCGACTCGAGGTCGAGGGGGTTGGTCGGGTCGTCCAGGAGCAGCGCCTGGGGCCGCCCGAACAGCGCCTGTGCGAGGAGCACCCGCAACTTGAAGCCGCCCTTGAGCTCGCTCAGCGGCCGCTCCTGGCTCTGTTGAGGGATGCCCAACCCCTCGAGCAGCACGGCGGCGTCGGCCTCGGCGCTGTAGCCGTCCTCTTCGGCGACCACGCACTCGAGCTCGCCCAGCTCCATGCCCTCCTCCTCGGAGTGGTCGGACTTCAGCAAGAGCTCGTCCTTGCGCTGCATCGCCTCCCACAGCCGCGGGTTGCCACAGATGACGACGTCGACCACGCGCATGTGGTCGTACAACGTGTGGTCCTGGCGCAGGATGCCGAGTCGCTTCGGCCGGATCACGCGCCCGGTGTCGGGGTCGAGGTCCCCGATCAGGATCTTCATGAACGTGGACTTGCCGGCGCCGTTGGGCCCGGTCAGGCCGAAGCGCTTGCCGGGACCGAACGAGGTGTTGACCTCTTCGAACAGCTTTCGCCCGCCAAAACTCTTGGAGACGTTCTCGACGACGATCACGGGTCACCCGGGGGGGCGGGCGTCTATCACCGGGCGGGCCGGGGCGCCGCTGGCCGGGGCGGCGCTCGGCTACAGCTCGAGCGAGGTCTGCAGCCACACCCAGGCGTCGGGGTCCTTGTCCGCGGTCCACAACAGGCACGAGGCCCCACCGCTGACGTGCAGCTTGCCACCGACCTTTCCGCCGGCCCAGAGATCGACCTCCTGGCCGAGCATCGTGTCGGCGACCGGGGCCGCGGCGGCGAAGACGTGCGCGTCGAGGTTCAGGTTCAGGCCCTTGACCGGCTTCACCCCGAGCTTGAGTGCGCCGTCGTGCAGCCCCTGCCCGTCGACCGCGCCGCCGGTGGTGAACAGCATCACGTCCATGAGGCCGTAGAACTTGTGATTGGTGGCGTACAGGGTGTTGAACGCGGTGTTCTTGCCGTCGGTGGCGTCGTCGTCGCCGCTGAGCAGGTCGTACCACACCGTCACGCTCGGCTCCACGCCCCCCTCGGGGGCCCACGTGCCACGAACGCCGACCATGCCCGCCTGGAGCTCGGCGTCGCCCACGTTCCCGACCTGGCCATAGGCCTCCACCCGCCCGGAGAGCGCGCCCGCGCCGAGCTGAGCGTACACCCCGCCGGTGGCCCGCAGCATGTCGAGCGTCTCGTCGTGGTCCACCACCGCCACCACGTCGGCGACGGTGTTCTTGCCCGGCGCCACCCCCGCGCGGACGAACCCGGTGACCGCGTTGTTGGGGTTGACCACCGAGTCCTTGTCGGCGAGCACCGCGACCCCGAGGTCGGTGCTGAACATGCCGGCCGCCGCCGCGATCGTGGCCGCGTCGAACGCGCGGCCCTGCTGCGTCCAGTCCACCGCGCCCACCAGGCGCTGCTCGTGCAGGGCGATCTCCTGGCGGCCCAGCTTGATGCTGAACTTCTCGGACGGCTTCCACTGGGCCCAGCCTTCGTGCAGGTCCATGGTGTCGCCAGTGAAGTCGGTCAGCGTGTTGGCCTCCGACCCCCACATCCGCACGTCCTGGAAGGTGGCCTTCAGGCCGAAGTGCGGGAGGTTGGCGTGGACACCGAGCCGCGCACGCTGGGAGACGGCGAACACCTCGGCGCCGGGCGCGCCGTCCTTGCCGGTGGAGAACTCCACGCGGGGGCGCACCTGGGCGTGTACACCGAGCGCCGGCGGGGCATCCTCGGCCAGGGCGAAGGAAGGGGCGAGCAGGAGGGAGAGGGGAGTGAGCATCGGGCCTCCATGGCGTTGGGCTCTGGCCCCGACGGTGCAACTGTCGTGCCGCGTCCAGAGGCGACGATTCTCGGATGGAAAAGTCCGCTGATTACTGCAAACACCACGGTCCTATATGTTTTTGACGATGTGCACGCGCCCACACCGCAAATGTGCGACATCGCACATCTCACGATATGAGAATCAAGAAAGTTCGCGATTCCCTGGTTGGCACAGTCCTTGCTCGCTATGCCGTTGGTGCTCGAATGCGTACCGCTCCCGCCATCGCCGCCGCCGCCTTCGGGCTCCTCGCCGGGCTCGGCGGGGCCACGTTCGACTACGCCGAGGGGCTCTCGTACTTGAGCGAAGACCCCAAGGCGTGCGTCAACTGTCACATCATGCGCCCGCAGTACGACGCCTGGCAGAAGTCGTCGCACCACACCGTCGCCACGTGCGTCGACTGCCACCTCCCCGCCACCTTCCCGCAGAAGTACGTCGCCAAGGCCCGCAACGGCTGGTTCCACTCCAAGGCGTTCACGCTGCAGGACTTCCCCGAACCGATCCTCATCACCCCCCCCAACGCAAAGATCCTCCAGGCCAACTGCGAACGTTGCCACGGCGACCTGCTCCACGACGCCAGCGCGATCCAAGGCGCGCCCGTGTGCGTGAGCTGCCACGTCGCCGTGGGCCACGGCGAGACCGTCGGCCTCGGAGGACCGCTGCGGGGCGACCCGCTCCAGGAGCTCCCATGACCACCCAGAAGACCTGGCCCTACGTCGCGGTGACCGCGGTCGTCGCGGCCGGCACCGGCGGCGTCGCCGCGCTGCTGCTCAACGTGAACGAACACAAGATGGAGGAGCGCACCCCCTTCGTGCGCGTGGCCGAGGTGACCGAGGACACCACCGATCCGGCGGTGTGGGGCAAGAACTGGCCCAAGCAGTACGACCTGTACAAGCTCACCGCGCAGGCCACCCGGACCCGGTTCGGCGGCCACGGGGGTAGCGAAGCGCTCCCCGACGAGAAGATCGAGCGTGACCCGTGGCTCAAGCGCATGTTCCTCGGGTACGCGTTCTCCATCGACTACCGCGATCGGCGCGGCCACGCCTACATGCTGACCGACCAGGAAGAGACCGAACGGCAGACCAAGCCGCAGACCGGGTCGTGCCTGCACTGTCATGCGTCGGTGATGCCCCTGTACCGTCAGCTCGGCGACGGTGACGCCACCGCCGGGTTCGAGAAGACCTACACCATGTCGTACGCCGACACGAGCAAGATGCTGCACGAGAGCGGCAACGCCCACCCCGTGTCGTGTGTCGACTGTCACGATCCGGAGTCGATGGCGCTGCGGGTCACCCGGCCCGGCTTCGTCCAGGGCATCCAGGCGCTCGCGGCCGGCGACGGCGAGGTCGTGGCGATGCCGTCGATCGAGCGTTGGCGCGAAGGGAAGCGCGAGACGCCCTACGATCCCAACACCGACGCCACGCGCACCGAGATGCGCTCGTACGTGTGTGGCCAATGCCACGTGGAGTACTACTGCTCCACCAAGCAGAAGCTCACCTTCCCGTGGAGCGAGGGCCTGACCGTCGAAGCGACCGAGGAGCACTGGGACGCGACCACCTTCGCCGACGGCGAACGATTCTACGACTACAAGCACAAGGAGACGGGCGCGCCGATCCTCAAGGCGCAGCACCCCGAGTTCGAGCTCTGGAGCCAGGGCGTGCACGCCCGCAGCGGCGTCGCGTGCGCCGACTGTCACATGCCCTACATGCGCGACGGCGCCAGCAAGATCAGCGACCACTGGGTGCGCAGCCCGCTGTTGAACGTCAACCGCGCCTGCCAGACCTGCCACCACTTCGAGGAGGACGAGATCCTCGCCCGCGTCGACGTGATCCAGGGCCGCAACCACCAGCTCATGCAGGGCGCGGCCGACGCGTTGATGGATCAGCTCGACGCCATCCTCGCCGCCAAGGCCGCCGGCGCCACCGACGCCCAGCTCGCGCCGGCGCTCGAGCTCCAACGCAAGGCGCAGTGGCGCCTGGACTTCATCGCCGCCGAGAACAGCATGGGCTTCCACGCCCCGCAGGAGGCCGCGCGCGTGCTCGGCCAGGCCGCCGACCTCGCCCGCCAGGGCCAGGTTGCCGCCATCACCTGGGAGGCGCCCGCTGCCGTACCGACACCCGCAGTGGCGCCAGCCCCCGCGGTGGAGACATCGAGGCGCTGCTGACCGCGACCCCGGCGACCCGGCAGACGGCGCTGTTCTCGGCCACCATGCCGCCGCGCATCCGGGCCATCGCCGGTCGCCACCTGAAAGACGCGGTCGAAATCTCGGTCGCGCGCGAGGCGGTCGCCGCCGGCGAAGCCCCGCGCGTGCGCCAGACCGCGTACCTCGTGTCGCGCCAGCACAAGTTGGCTGCGCTCGGGCGCGTGCTCGACGCGGAAGCCCCGACCGCGGCGCTGATCTTCTGCAAGACCCGCTCGGAAGTCGATCAACTGACCGAGGCACTCGCCGCGCGCGGCTACCGCCCGGAGGCGCTGCACGGCGGGATGATGCAGGAGCAGCGCGACCGCGTGATGCGGCAGTTCCGGTCGGGCAACGCCGACCTGCTGGTAGCAACGGACGTGGCCGCGCGCGGGCTGGACGTCGAGCACCTGACGCACGTGGTCAACTACCAACTGCCGCCCGACCCGGAGGCGTACATCCACCGGATCGGGCGCGTCGGCCGGGCCGGGCGCGAGGGCGTGGCGCTGACCGTCGCCGAACCGCACGAGCAGGGGATGCTGCGGGCCATCGAGCGGGCGACCGGTCAGCGGATCGAGTTCGCCCGCGTGCCGACCGCCGCGGACCTGCGGGCGTCGCGGCTCGCGCGCACGGCTGCGGCGGTCCGCGCGGCGGTGACCGAGGGCGGACTCGACCAGTACAAGGCGATGCTCGACTCCCTGGGCACCGACCTCACGGCGGGCGACATCGCGCTGGCCGCGCTGAAGCTCGCGCACGCGGCGCGGGCCGGGAAGACCGACGACGGCCCGGACATTCCGGTCGCGCAACCGGCCCGCGGCAACGGGCGCGCGCCCGGTCGCGGGACCAACAGCGCCCGCGCGTCCGGCCCGCGCGTGGCCCGCATCTTCATCAGCGCGGGCCGCGAGGCCGGCATCGCCCCGCGCGATCTGGTCGGGGCCATCGCCAACGAGTCGGGGTTGCCCGGCCGCGAGATCCGCGGGATCGAGATCACCGAGCGGTTTTCCATCGTCGAGGTGCCCGAAGACGCGGCCGACCACGTGATCGAGTCGCTCAACGGCGCGCGGCTGCGCGGGCGGCGCGTCAGCGCGCGGCGCGACCGACAGAACGAGTGGAACGGGTAGAGCGGTTTCAAGAATGAACGGGGGTCGCGTGTATCGGCGAGCCGCGACCGCAAGGGAGGGGTGGATGTGGCCCGCTCCCTTGCGGCCGCGGCTCGCTGTGCTGCTGCACATTTCGTGAAGCTGCTCCAGCGGGACCACCGATGGCCCGTGGGTAAGTGTCCGTTCACCGAGCGGACCGCTGCCCGCCAGCGCGAGGGCGCGAAAACTTGATTCAAAACTCGCGAAGTTCACATCGTAGAGTGGGCGTCAACCGAAAAATTGGGAAAAAGCGCATTTCTGGTCGGATTGCTCCTTGACGGCACAACTTGACCGCTTTTACAGTGGAAGATGAAACGAGAGAGCGCTGATCGTCCGCGCCAAGAAAGGTGGCGGCACACGCGCCTTCCGCAACCCGTCCGTGCGCTGAGAGCGCGAGTGACGTTCGGAAGATCGTCCGTCGGCAGCTCTCGCGGGGGCGTGTGGATTCGCCGCCGGAAGAAAGGAGCATCGGCCGGTGTTCGCACCACCGACCCCAGATTCACTCACGGAAAGATAGACACCAATGCTCGTGCTGTCCAGAAAAAAAAATGAGGCGATCCGGATCAACAACGACATCGTGATTACGGTCGTCGAGATCCGCGGGGACAAGGTGCGGCTCGGCATCGACGCACCGAAGGACGTGGCCGTTCACCGGCAAGAGGTGTACGAGGCGATCCACGGGATCAAGGGGTCGGAGGCCACCACGGTGCCGCCCGGCGGGTCGCCCAATCAGGACGACACGCCCGGCTGAGGCTCGTGCGCGTCCCAACTGGTAGTAGGCACACGCCGTGTGCCGTCGCGGCGCCGTGGGGACAGCGACGGCACACGGCGTGTGGC
>SXOM01000022.1 GCA_005776735.1 Pseudomonadota bacterium | reverse complement strand
GTCAACAATGGGTCCCGACAGCGACGTGGACTTCGAACACGAGCGGCGCGAGGAGGTGCTGCAGTACTGCTTCGAGAAGTACGGCCGCGACCGCGCCGCGATGGTCAACGAGGTCATCCGGTACCGCGGCCGGTCGGCGGTGCGCGACGTGGGCAAGGCCGTCGGGCTGGGGCTCGACCAGGTCGATCGGCTGTGTGGCCTGCTCGACTCGTGGGGCAAACTCAAGGAGGGCGACGCGGTGTTGACCGAAGCCGGCCTCGACCCGACCGACGCTCGGGTGGGCCTCGCGATGCGTCTCGGCCGGGAGATCCAGAACTTCCCTCGTCACACCTCGATCCACGTCGGCGGCTTCGTCATCAGCGACGGTCCGTTGGTCGACCGGGCGCCGGTCGAGCCGGCCACGATGGCCGGGCGCACGGTCATCCAGTGGGACAAGGACGACATCGACGAGCTCGGGTTCGTCAAGGTCGACTGCCTCGCGCTCGGGATGCTCAGCGCCATCCGCAAGTGTTTCGACCTCGTGCGGGCCCACCACGGCGTACACCACGACCTGTCCACGGTGCCCCGTGAACACCCTGCGGTGTACGAGATGCTCGGCGAGGCCGACAGCATCGGGGTCTTCCAGGTGGAGAGCCGCGCCCAGCAGGGCATGCTCCCGCGGCTGAAGCCGCGGTGTTTCTACGACCTGGTCATCGAGGTGTCGGTGGTGCGCCCGGGCCCCATCCAGGGGGGAATGGTGCACCCGTACCTCCGCCGCCGGCAGGGCCTCGAGCCGGTGGAGTACGCCGACGCCCGGTTGGTGCCAATCCTGGAGCGCACCCTGGGCGTGCCCATCTTCCAGGAGCAGGTCATGGCGATGGCCGTCGCGGTCGGGGGGTTCACCCCTGGCGAGGCCGACGGCCTGCGGCGCGCGATGGGGGCGTGGCGAAAGCGGGGCGGCCTCGCCGACCTCACGGACAAGCTCATGCGCGGCCTGCTCAGCAACGGCCTGCAACCGGAGTACGCCGAGCGGGTGTGCAAACAGATCCAGGGCTTCGCGGAGTATGGGTTCCCCGAGTCCCACGCGGCGAGCTTCGCCCACCTCGTCTACGTGTCAGCGTGGCAGAGGTGTTTTTTTCCGGCGGCGTTCACGGCGGCGTTGATCAACAGCCAACCGATGGGCTTCTACGCGCCGCGAACCCTGGTCGCCGACATCGAGCGGCACGGGGTGGAGGTGCTGCCGGTGTGTGTGCTCCGCTCGGACTGGGACTGCACCCTCGAGCCGGGGCGCGACGGCCCGGCCCTGCGTCTGGGCCTCCGCCTGGTGAAGGGGGTGGGCGAAGATCCGGGGCGCCGGATCGAACGTGCGCGCAAGGAGCGCACGTTCACCGATCTCCCCGACCTCGCCACGCGCACCGCGGTCGACCGCGGGGTGCTCCGTGCCCTTGCCCAGGCCGATGCGTTGCGGGCGCTCCTGTCCGTCGCCGCGTCCGCACCGGCGCCGGGCGGGCACGACGACGTGCCGCCCGCCGCGTTGGCCGTCCCCCACGCGGCCGCCGCCCGGCCCACCGATCGCCGCCACGCTTCGTTCGCGGTCGACGGGTTGTGGCCGGGCATGTTCGCCGGCTTGTCGCGCACCGAGCCCGAGGTGGTGCTGCCTGCCGCCTCCCCGGCCGAGACGATGCAGGCCGACTACGCGACCGTGGGCCTCACCCCGGGCACCCACCCCCTCGCGTTGGTGCGCGCGCAGCTCGACCGCGAGCGCATCACGCCCCTGTCGCGCCTCTGCGAGCTGGGCAACGACAGCACCGTCCACATCGCCGGCCTCGTGGGGGTGCGCCAGCGCCCGGACACGGCGTCGGGGGTCATCTTCCTGATGCTGGAGGACGAGACGGGCACCACCAACGTGGTGGTGTGGCCCAAGCTGTACCAGCGGCAGCGCACGCTCATCCGAACCGCCCGCCTCCTGCGCATCCGCGGGGTGGTCCAACGCATGGACGGCGCCATCAGCATCGTCGCATTGCAGGTCCGACCACTGGAGATCGGCACCGAGCTGCGCGCGCCGAGCCGGGACTTTCACTGACCCCCCGCCGCTTGGGGCGGCGGTGGCGCGGCGGGCGGCGCCGCCGACGGCGGGGAGCGTGGCGGCGTCGAACTTCGAGCGGGCTTGCGAGGTCGAACGTGGGGCCGACCGGCCACGCGGTCAGCGCAGCGCGAATCGCCGCGAGCTGAACAGCTCGGCCACGTCGCTGCGGCCTTCGAGCACCAAGGCCGCGAGCGCCGCCCCGCACGACCACGCAAACCCGAAGCCGTGCCCGGTGAACCCGACCGCCGCGAGCGCCCCGGGGCGCCCCGGCACTGCGCCGACGATGGGGAGCCCGTCGCGCGAGAAGCCCATCGTCCCGCTCCAACGGTGGGTGATCGGCACCCCGCGCATCCCCGCGAACCGCCCCAGGAACTCGGTCATCCGGGTCTGGATGCCCGGGTGCAGCACCTCGGCCGTGCCCTTCTCCCCGTCGACATCGAGGTTGCGCCAGCCACCGAGGACCACCCGGCCGGCGGCGTCCTGCCGCCAGTAGTCGAATCCGTGGTCGGCGTACACCGGGCAGGAGAACAACGGCGGCGCCGGAGCGGTGGCGAGCATCTGGCCCCGCACCGGGTCGACCTTGTCGGCGAACCACGGCACCAACTCCCCGGCCCAGGCGTTGGTGCAGACCAGCGCGAGCTGCGCGCGCACCTCGCCGCGCGCGGTGCGGACCCGGACCTCGCCCGGAGCGGGGGCCTCGAGCTCGACCACCGGCGAATGTTCGAACAAGCGCACGCCGCGCTCGCACGCCGCACCCGTCACGCCGCGTACGAACGCGGCGGGATCGAGCTCGCCGTCGTCCCCGATGTGCACGCCCACGCGGAACCCGGCGTCGCGGTACACCGCGTCCAGCGCATCACCCTCGCGCACGTCGGCCGAGAATCCGTCCTCGCGCAACAGCGCGCCCGACTCGAGCAGCTCGGCCTCTTCGTCGACGCTGCCGGCGAGCTGGAGCGAACCGCGCCGCTGGTAGCCGCACTGCAGGCCGAGCCGCGCGCGCACCTCGGCCATCGCGCGATGGTTGTCGCGGCTGGCCTGGTGCACCTGGCGGGCGCGGGCGCGCCCCATCAGCGCCACCGCGCGGCTGTAGCGCTCGGCGGTGCCCTGCAGGACGAAGCCGGCGTTGCGGCCGCTCGCGCCGGTCGAGACACCCCGGCCTTCGACCCAGGCGGTGGGTATGCCGGCCTCGGCGAGCGCCCACGCGGCCGACGCGCCGCACAGGCCCGCGCCGATGACGACGACGTCGGCCTCGACCACGCCCTCGAGCGTCGGCGCGAGCGCCGCGGCGCCGTCGAGCCAGTAGGGCACCATCGCGGAGGCGCCCACCCTAGCGCCGACGCTTCTTCTTCGGGGCCTCGCCGTCGACCACCGAGGGCTTTTCGCCCGGCTTGACGCCGAGGAACGGGCCGTGCTTCTCGGCGAGCGCCGCCGCCGCGGGGGAGCGCCCGGTCGCCAGGAGCGCCCGCAGCGCCGAGGCGCGCACGTCGCGGTCGAGGGTCACCGCCGACACGGCGGCTTCGAGCAGATCGTCCCGCTCCAGCGTCGAGGCGAATCGGACGGCGTTGATGCCCGTGCGCACGGTCTCGGGGGCCGCCAACGTTCCGGCGACGAGCTCGCCCGCGGCCGCCTTGTCGAGCTGGGCCGCCCGCCCGAACGCCTGGAGGCGCACGGGCTGCTGCGGGCACTCGGCGTACAACTTCCGCGCGTCGTCGAGCGTGAGGGTCTTGGCACCGGGTGCCCGCGTGAGGCACGCGGCCTGCCCGGCGTCGAGCGCGAGGTCCCACGCACGCATGCGGACCCGAGGGTCGGGGTGCGCGCGGAGCCGGTCGAGGGTTGCGGCGTCGGCGGCGCCGGGGCGCCACGCGCTCATCGCGAACACCAGGGCGTCGGGGGAGGAGCCGGTGTCGGCCAGGACCGACTGGCGCGCGGTCGCGTCGACCCCGGCGGCCCAACCCCGCAGGGTGGGAGAGGTGCTGGTGCTCGCGAGCGCGAGCGCCTTGGCCTGGTCACGTTCGGCCAGGGCCAACAACAGCCGCTCCTGCTGCGGGCCCGGCGCGATCGCGCCGATCGCGGCGCTGAGCTGCGCGTCGTCGCCGCGGCGCAGGATGTCGACGGCAGCGGCGGCGCCTTCGTCCGACGCGGCGCGCTCGGTCGAGAGGTAGCGCGTGGCGGTGCCGAACAGCGTGGCGTCGTCGAGCTCCTTGACCGGCTTCCCGGCGACGGTGAGCGTGTCGGACTTCGCGTCGGCCTTGGCGAGCACCCAGCCCGTCGCGTCGCACGCGCCGAAGTGTTCGACCACGATGGCCCAGGTGTTCGACTCGGTGTGCAGGGCCCGCTCCCAGCCGGGGCCGGCCGTCTCGCCGTCGAGCATGGCCGTGCGGATCGGCGCGAGGCACCGCACCACGGCGACCGGCACCGTGCGCGGCAGCTCGGCCGCAGCGGGGAGGGCGGCGCCGGTGGTGGACTCGACGAGCTTACCGTCCTTCAACGCCCAGGTATAGGCGGCGCTGCCGAAGCGGGCGGTACCGCCGCGGACGGCGCCGTCGGGCAACTTGTCCTGCGTGAGCGTCTCGGCGACGCGCGCGATGGTGGGCAGCGGCTCGAGCCGCTCGGCCCAGTGGTCGCCCGCCGGGGCGGTCACGCGGAGCGAAGCGCCGTCGCCGTCCTCGATCGTGAACCCCCACCCTTCGAGCCGCGCGCGCAGCGTCGCGAAGTCCCCGCTGGCGAAGTCGACCCGGACCTCGAGGTGGCGCGGGGGCACGTGGTCGACCCGGTCCTGCATGCGGGCCAGCCCGTCGGGCGTGGGCACCTCGCGCACCCCGACCGGGAGCTCGGCCGGCAGCATGTCGGCCGCGGGTGGGGCCTCGACCGGAGGCGATACCTCGGTGGCGGGCTTCTCGGGAGGCGGGGCGTTGTCGTTACAGGCGAAGAGGTAGGCGAGCATGGGTGCCTTGGGCGCCTAACCCAGGGCCGCGCTCGCGCCGGTGCGCCGCGGCGGGCGTGGCAATTGGGGACGAGGGGCGCGTGGGTTGGGCGGCGCCGTAGGCCCGTCCCGAAGGCGGCCGAGGCCGCGCGGCGCCGCGGCGGCGGGGGGGCGACACAACTCCGATCTCTGGGGCGAGAGATCCGAGTTCTGTCGCCGCTTCGAGCGGCTCGTGTCGCGACAGACGACAACGCTCGCCGAGCAGGCCGCGATTCGCGGTGTTCGCCCGTGGAGCGGCGCCGCTCGCCGCGCCACCGCCGCCCCCAGCGGCGGCGGGGGGCGACACAACTCCGATCTCTGGGGCGAGAGATCCGAGTTCTGTCGCCG
>SXOM01000180.1 GCA_005776735.1 Pseudomonadota bacterium | reverse complement strand
TCCAGGTACGCCCGCTTCCAGCTCGGCTGGAACATCGGCAGGTACTTGTGCCCGTTGGGGATGTCCTCGTGCGGCCCCTCGACCCCGTCGAGCGGACCGAAGTCGCGGTTGGTGGCCACCTCCAACAGTACGTAGATCCCGGCCGCCTCCAGGCGCGACACCAGGTAGTCGAAGCGGTCCAGCCCCTCCTCCGAGAAGAGCGGCTCCTCCGCGGTCTTCCGGGCCGGGTTCAGCCCGCCCGCCTTGGGGCTGTCCGCGTGGTGCATGCGCACGAGGTTCACGCCGTGGTCCGCGAGGTGGGCGGCGAGGCGGTCGGCGAGCTCGTGGGTGGGGTAGTTCGCGGCGTTGAGTAGGTTCACTCCCCAGAAGCGCGCGCGGGTACCGTCGGAGAACGCGAGGTGGCCGTCGCGGACGGTGACCTTGCCGCGGCTCCCCGCACGCGCCGGCACCTTCCACTCGGCCGGGATCGGCGGCGCCGGTGTGTCGAGGTCAAGGGGGAACGGGAACCCGCCGGTCATCGACTCCGGCACGCCGCGCGGCGGACGGAGCGGCTGGCCCGGCGCGACCCCGAGCACGTACACCGACGCCTGGCTCCGCGCTTCGATGCCGACGCTCCCGACGTCGTCGAGGTACACCACCACCAGCGTGCGCCCGTTCCCGGCGTCGACCACGACGAGGTCGTCGTCGATCCGGCCGGCGCCCATCGCCGGTACGTCCCCCGCCTTGAGGTCGACCGTGCGCTCGCCGCGGGTGCCGGTCACGCTCAACCGCACGAGCACCGCGGCGGGGCCGGCGTCGCCCTCCCACCCGAGGAGCAACGCCGCGGGGCCGGCGGTGGGCAGGGAAACGTCCACCCGCTTCCGTGCCTTGGGGTGGGCCTTGCTGCGCAGGGCCACGGCGTCCTTGCCACCATCGGCGCCCGCGAGCCCCGGCGCAGCGGTGCGCAACGCCGCCCACGCCGCGGGGGTGACCGTCGCGGTGGGGTGGTCGCCGACGAGGTCGATGTCCACGAGCTCGGCGAAGGGCCGAGGCGCGGTCGGCGCTTCGGCGGTGGGGGCGGCGAGCGCGGGGGCCGCGTGGGCGAACAGGCCGAGCACCAGGACGAAGGCGATCACGCCGAGAGCGTACCGCGGCTGCGCGTCCGGCGGGGGAGGCGAGCCGGAGTGGGCGAGGGCCCGCGACCGTCCCGATGGCGGCAGGGTCCGTCGGCCCTCGCGCGCCGCGGGGCGGCCCCGGCTCGACGAGCGGACGGTCGCGCCGCGGCGCCCCGACGGGCCCTCAGGTGGTGATGACCCGGTCGAACGACATCCACCGGCGCATCAGGGTCTTGGTCATCTCGCCGTTGGCGGCCATCGAGACGGCGGTGGTGCCCATCTTCACGTAGTTGGTGGCGTGGGCGAGCTGGATGATGGGCCACGGGTGCTTTTTGAGGAACTCGACCTTGGTGAGCGGCCGGAGGAGCTGGCGCGGGACGAAGGGCTTGCTGAGCATCTGGGTCATCGCGATCCAGAACGTGTCCTCGACCGGACGCGGATATTCCAGGTTCACCCGGTGTTGGTAGAAGGTCTTGGTGCCGAGACCCTCGATGTCGTACTCGCTGATGAGGCCCGACTCCAAGAGCTTGTGGTTCAGCTCGGAGCCCGGGAACACGGTCATCGAGAACAGGTACAGGTCGAACGGGTGCGGGAACGTCGAGATCATGTCGAAGAGCGCGGCCTTGTCCTCGACGGTGGAGACGGGGTCGTCGAAGATGAGCTGGAAGTGGCCCTTGATCCCGAGCTTCTTGAACAGGTCGGCGATGTCGTTGATCGTGCTGTTCTTCACCCGGCGGTCGTAGAGGTGGCCGGTCACGCGCTCGGAGCTCTGAACGCCCATGTAGACGTTCTTCAGGCCCGCGGCGGCGAGCATGGTCATGCGCTCCTCGTTCACGAGCTTGGGCTCGATGAACACCTCGAAGGGCAGGCCGATCTCCTTGGGGTACAGGTCGCAGAACTCGACCAGCCAGTCGTGCTGGAAGTTGAAGACCTCGTCGTCGAAGCGGATGCGCTTGAAGTTCCAGTGCTGCTTCGCCGCCTTGATCTCGGCGACCATGCTGGCCGGGGAGCGCACCCGGAACCACTTCTGGCCCGGGTAGACGTCCTTCTTGTAGGTGCTGTTGTAGCAGTAGCTGCACTTGTAGATGCAGCCGCGGCTGCCCATCATCTGGAACACCGGGTCGCCGTGCATCGGGTCGCCCTTCTCGATGCGCTTCCCGTTCACGAAGTACTTGTGATCGTGGGTGACGTAGTCGCGGAAGGCCAGGGTGTCGAGGTTCTCGATCAAGGGACGAAGGGCGTTCTTGCGAATCCCTTCGTCGGTCTGGAACATCAGGTTGCCGGTGTCGAGGATGTCGCGACCGTCGCGCAGGCGGTCGAACAGCTCGGCCAAGGCGAGCTCGCCTTCACCCTGGAGCACCATGTCGCAGTGCTGGATGCACTCGGTCGGCACCAGGGTGGGGTGCATGCCGCCCCACAGCACGGGGACGTCGAGGACGTCGTGCAGGTGCTCGGTGAGGATGCGCGTGGCGTTGTAGTAGGCGCTGGCGCGGATGCTGAAGCACACCACGTCGAGGTGCTCGTCGAGGCACACCCGCGTGAGGTTCTTCAGCTCGTCGTCGGTGGCGGGATCGAGGTGGTTGGAGATCCAGTCCTTGAAGTAGATCTCCGCGACGTGGTGGCCCTGCTTGCGCAGGGTCGCCGCCAGGATGCGCACCGCGTTGTTCTCCACGTCGTACATCGACACGATGCCGACGCGAACGGGGCGATCCTTGCACTTCTCCACCAGGCGAGCCAGACGAGCGTTCATCCGAGACCTGCTCCGAGTCCTCCAGGGTAGCACCTCCTGCCGGCGTCCGTTGGTGCACGCGGCTACGGAAGCGGCCCCCGCGGGGCGGGTTAGGGCGCTGCCACGGCGAACGTCGTGGTGGTCGGCGCACAGAGGGGCGACGAGGGCAAGGTCAAGGTGGTCGACCTGTTGGCGCACAAGCTGCGCCACGTGGCGCGCTTCCAGGGCGGCAACAACGCCGGTCACACCCTGGTCGTCAACGGCGTCAAGACCATCCTGCACCTGATCCCCAGCGGCATCCTGCAGGCGGGCTGCGTCAACGTGATCGGCAACGGCGTGGTGGTCGACCCTGGCGTGCTCGTCCACGAGATCGACGGGCTGGTGGCCAACGGCGTCCGGGTCGACCCCGAGCGGCTGGTCGTGAGCACCGAGGCCCACGTGATCCTCCCGTGGCACAAGGCGCTCGACGTCGCGCGCGAGCGGGCCGCCGGGGCCGGCAAGATCGGCACCACCGGCCGGGGCATCGGTCCCGCGTACGAGGACAAGGTGGGGCGCCGGGGCCTGCGTGTGGCCGATCTGCTCGACACCGCCGCGCTCGCTCGCCATGTCGAGCAGGGCGTGGCCGAGGCCAACCGCTGCCTGGTGCGCGACTACGGCGCCGAGCCGCTCGTCGGCGAGGCGGTCCTGGGCGAGCTGATCGCGCTCGCGGTCCGCCTGCGCCCGTACGCCCGCAGCACGGTCCGCATGCTCCACGACGCGGTGCGCGCCCGCACGGGCATCCTCTTCGAGGGGGCCCAGGGCACGTTCCTCGACGTCGACCACGGCACCTCCCCCTTCGTCACCAGCTCCAACACGGTCGCTGGCGGCGCCTGCGCCGGCAGCGGGGTCGGCCCCACCGCGATCGACGAGGTGGTCGGCATCGCCAAGGCCTACTGCACGCGGGTCGGCAGCGGCCCCGTCCCGACCGAGCTCACCGACGCGCTGGGCGAGCGCCTGCGCGCGGTCGGGCACGAGTACGGCGCGACCACCGGTCGTCCGCGCCGGTGCGGCTGGTTCGACGCGGCGATGGTCCAGCACGCCGCGATGGTCAACGGCCTCACCGGCATCGCGCTCACCAAGCTCGACGTGCTCAGCGGCATGGGCGAGCTGCGGGTGGGCGTGGGCTACGAAGGCCTCGACGGGGTGCCTGCCGGCGCCGCAGCGCTCGAGGCGGCCCGGCCGATCTACGAGGTGCTCCCGGGCTGGGACGAGGACCTCACCGGGGTGTCGTCGTGGGACGCGCTCCCGGTCAACGCCCGCCGCTACGTGGAGCGGATCGAGGCCCTGACGGGCGTGCCGGTGGTGCTGGTGGGCACCGGCGCGGGTCGCGACGAGGTGATCGTGCGCGGCGGGGTCTTCGCGGGCTGAACGGGATGGGCGGTGCGCCGCGACCGTCCGCGGCGAGCGGCGGGAGCTGGCGCGCACCGCGGCGGGCTCCCATGAGGCTGTTCACCCACCTGGTGTTCGACCAGATCGTGCGCGGTACCGAAACCGCATTTTCCCCGCCCGAGTTCAACGACTCGCTCGGCAAGGCCGC
>SXOM01000179.1 GCA_005776735.1 Pseudomonadota bacterium | reverse complement strand
GGCGCGCGACGCGCGACCGCGGGCGACGCGGCCCTCGAGCGTGCGCGCGCGCCGCAACCCGGCGCGGTCCGGCTGCGATCGAGGTCGGGACGGGCCTACCGCGCCGGCCCGAGGCTCAGAAGCTCCAGACCTCGGCCTCGTAGCAGGTGCCCGCTGCGATGTCGGTGCACTCGGCGTCGTACAGGCAGGTGAGCTCGGCGTCGAAGGCGTCGCGCTTTTGCACGTCGGTCCACTCGTCGTACAGCGACTCCTGGGCCTGGCACGACTCTTCGCACTCCGCCGGCGACAGGCGCTCGGCCCCGTCGAGCTCGCACAGGACGAGCTTGTCGCAGACGTCCTGGCAGGTGGGCGTACAGGCGACGAGGAGTTGGAGAAGTACGGCGAACAACTGGACCTAGTAGTGGGGCTGGCAGTAGCCCTTGTTCAGATTCTCGCAGGACGTGTCCTGCACGCAGTCCATCCACATCGCCGCCTGCTTTTCGTTGGCGATGCTGACGTCGTCGTCTTCGTTGCTGTTGGGGTCGTAGGAGCCGACGGTGCCCGCGTTGGACATCGCGTCGTCGCAGACCGCTTCGCACTCGATGATGAGCCGGTTGGCGCCCTGTTCGCCCTCGTAGTCCGGCACGTTGATGTCGCACTGATCCTCGCCGCTGCCGTACAGGCGCTCGCAGGAGTTGCGGCAAC
Organism: Pseudomonadota bacterium; assembly: GCA_005776735.1. Classification (GTDB taxonomy): domain Bacteria; phylum Myxococcota_A; class UBA796; order UBA796; family SXON01; genus SXON01. Next base: position 7,335 of record SXOM01000179.1, on the reverse strand, counting down.
TCGGCGGCAGCTCACACCCGAGCTGGGAGCCGAGGATGGCCAGGAACAGGACGACCATGGAGCCTCCGAAGGCCGCCCAGGGTAGTCGGGTGAGCGCCCACGGTCAATGCGCGTCCTTCACGTCACCCCCTGCTTCCCCCCCACGTGGGCCTACGGCGGCATTCCGCGCGTGGTGCACGCGCTCGCGCTTGCCCAGGTCCGTGCGGGCCTGGACGTCCGCGTGTGGACCACCGACGCGTTCGACGCCGACCGGCGGGCCGACGTGCCGGCGCGTCGCGACGAGCGCGGCGTGGACGTCCGGGTGAGCCGCTTGTGGAGCAACCGCCTCGCCTGGCGCCACCAGCTCTACCTCCCCGCGGGTGGGCCGCCGCTCGCCGAGGTCGACGTGGTGCACCTGCACGGACACCGCAACCTCCTGAACTGGGCCGCGTACCGCGGCGCGCAACGCGCCGGGCTGCCGGTGGTGTGGACCCCGAACGGCACGGCCCCACGGCTGGAGCGGAAGCAGGGGTTGAAGGCCGCGTGGGACCTCCTCTTCGACGGGAAGGTGCCCGCGGGGGCCGACCACGCCGTCGCGGTCTCCAAGGCCGAGGTCCGACAGCTCCTCGCGCTCGGGGTGGCGGCGGAGCGCATCCACCGCATCCCGAACCCGCTGCACCTCGAGGAGTTCGCCGACCTCCCCCCGCGGGGCACGTTTCGGCGCGCGCGCGGGCTCGGGGACGGGCCGATCGTGGCGTACCTCGGCCAGATCACGCCGCGCAAGGGCGTCGATCGGCTGGTGGCCGCCTTCGCCGGCGGGCTCGACGACGCCACGCTGGTGGTGGGCGGGGCCGCACGGGGCATGCGCCTGCCCGTCGGCGAGCACGTCGTGTACACCGGCACCCTGGAAGGCCCCGACCGCCTCTCGCTGCTGGTCGACGCCGACGTGCTGGTGTACCCGTCGAGCGACGAAGTCTTCGGCCTGGTGCCGTTGGAGGGCCTCCTCTGCGGCGCGCCTGCGGTGGTGAGCGGCGACTGCGGCTGTGGAGAGCTCATCGGCGAAGCCGGCGCGGGCCTCGTGACCTCGGGGTTCGGCACCGACGAGCTGCGTGCGCACATCCGCGTGCTCCTCCACGACCGCGACCGCGCGGCGAAGATGGTGGAGCGGGGGCGGCGCTACGTCGAGGCGCACCTGCACCCCGACCGCGTGGCCGCGAGCTACATCGGAGTGTACGAGGCCGGGGCACGATGAACCGCTGGGTGCCGCTCTTTCTGGTGCTCGCCGTCGCCGTGGCATGGGCCAACTCGGTCGACGTCCCGTTCACCTACGACGACAAGATCGAGGTGGTCCACCCGTCGGTGCGCGACCTGTCGACGCCCGCGGCGTGGGTCGCCTACAATCCGGCGCGCGCCGTGGTGCTCACCACGTACGCGTTGAACTGGGCGCTCGGCGGGCTCGACCCGCGCGGGTACCACCTGACGAGCGTCGCGATCCACGCGCTCAACGCCGTCCTTGCGTGGCGCCTGGCCACCCGGCTCTTGTCCCCGACCCGGGCGGCGCTCGCCGCGGGCGCGTGGGCCCTGCACCCGATGGCGACGGCCGGCGTGACGTACCTGAGCGGGCGCTCCGAGGCGTTGGTGACGACGTTCAGCCTCGTCGCGCTCGCCGCGTGGATCGACGACGCGCGGAGCCCGTCGCCGCGGGCCCGCGGTGTCGCGATCGGCGCGGTGGCGGCGGCGATGGCGACCCAGGAGTCGGCGGCGGTGCTCCCCGCGCTCCTGCTCGCGGCGGACTGGGCGCTGGTCGCGGGCGGGCGCTGGCGGCTCGTCGAGTGGCGACGCTACGCCGTGCCGGCGGCGCTTGCCGCCACGCTGGCGCTGGGTCGGGTGGTGCTCGGGGGGTGGCCGACGCCCGAAGTGCCGAGGACCGCCCTGGACCACGTCGTGAGCCAGGCGCATGCGTGGGCGCTCTACCTGCAACTGTGGCTCGTCCCTTGGGGGCAGTCGGTGCTCCACGGGCTCCCCGGTCGGGCGACGCCCGTCGGCGGCGTCGCGCTGGTCGGGCTCGTGGGGGTCGGCGCCATCGCGGTGCGCCGTGGCGGGCTGGCGGCGTTCGCCGCGCTCCTGTGGGCGCTCCCGCTGGTGATCAGCAGCGCCTTCGTGCTGCGAGAGACCATGGCCGAGCACCGCGCCTACCTGTCGGGGCTCGGCCTCTGGCTCTTCGTGGCCTGGCGGCTGCCCGAACGCCGGTTTTCATGGGTACTTCCGGCGCTCTTGGCGCTCGGGACCGTGGCCCGCAACCAGGTGTGGCGCGACGAGGTGCGGCTGTGGCAGGGCGCGACCGCGCGGTGGCCCGACGCCGCCGCGGCCTGGTACGGGTACGGACAGAGCTTGAGGTTCGCCGACCGCTGCCGCGAGGCGGTGCCGGCCTTCGAGCGCGCGTACACCCTCGACGGCCGGGTGGAGGCGCTCGACGAGCTCGGCATCTGTCGCGCCGGGCTCGGCGACCCCGACGGTGCCCGCGAAGCATGGTTGCGCGCGCTCCGGCAGGTGCCGGGGCACTGCGCGGCGCTCAACAACATCGCCGGCCTCGCGTTGTCGCAGGGCGACCGCGCCGCCGCCGCCTCCGGCTACGAGGGCACACTCCGCGCCTGTCCGGACGAGCCGCTCGCCCACTACAACCTCGCCCTGCTCTACGTGGCGGGGGGCGAATCGCGGCGGGCCATCTTCCACCTGCAGGAGTACCTGCGGGTGGAGCCGCACGGCGCCTACGCCGCCGGCGCCGCCGCCCGGCTGCGGGAGCTCACCGGCGCCCCGCTCAGCGGCGGGTGAGCCGGCCGGCCTGCAGCGCGTACCCGCCCGGGAGGTGCTCCGCGAGCCAGGCGTCGTCGTCGATCGGCCACCCGCGGTTGGCGAAGACTTCGGCGAGGCGACCGCGCACCCGCGTGGACTCTTCCTTCGGGTTGGCCAGCGCGGCCTGCATGGCGCCGCGGGCCTCGTCGCCGTCCTGGGCGGCGATGGCTTCGACCGCGGCGTGGCGCACCCCTTCGTCGAAGTCGACGAGGAACCGCATCGCCGCCGCCGGGATCGACGGGTGTTTGCGTTCGGCGAGCGTGAGCAGCAGCGTGCGCTTCTTCTCTGGGTGAAACTCGTTTTCCACCGTCTCGTGCGCGAGGAGCTCGAGCAGGACCTGCACCGCCGCGGCGGCACCTTCGAGCCGCTCGATCGCGCGCACGCTGTGCTGGAAGTTCGGCGAGTGGCGCGCGTGCGCGCGGGCCGCCTCGCCCCCGACCGGACCCGCTTCGAGCAGCATGTCGATGACCGCCTCCTTCTCGGTGCGATCCTTCAGGTGGTGCTCCAACTGCAGGTCGAAGCGCTTGGACAGCGCATACAGCGCCTCGGGCGTCTTCTGATCGGCCAACCAGCGCATCGACTGCATCCGGTCTTCGGCCTGGAGATCGCGATCCTGCGCGCGACGGCCATGTTTGGCCACGCTGCTGGGGGTGAAGAAGTCGTACCAGGCCATCCGCTACTCGGTCGGCGCAGGAGCTATTCACCGCGCCCCGCGGTGGAAAGGGCACCGGCCCAGCCCGCCGAAACGCCGACGAAGAAGTCGGGCGACGCGGGGACCAGCCCCGCCCCCGCCTGCACCTCCGCGAACGCGGCGCCGCCGTACCGGGCGCGGACGCCGGCCTCGCCGCGCCACGGATTCCGCGTGGTCTGCACTTCGAGCGTTGCGAAGCCGTGCAAGCGCCAGGCTCCGCCGGACCAACCGCCCTCGAGCGCGGCGTGGGGCACGTCGTCCTGCTCCGCGAACCGGAGCGGATTGCCGAGCACGGCGAGCCCCACCGCCCCGAGGACGGTCCACCCGCCGGCGCGCCACTGGCCCCACGCGCCGAAGTCCACGTCGGTCTCGTCGGTGCCGAGCTCCCCTTCGTTGGCGGCGTTGGGAAGCTTCACCTGCCAACCGACGCCCGCGGACAACGCAGCGGTGCGCCACGCGCACACCGCGGTGTCCAGGCGCACGTCCCCGGGGCCGGAGATCGGCCCCCCTTCCGCAGGGAAGTCGAGCACCCACGGCCACGCCAGCCCTACGTGGACGTTCGGCCCGAACCAGCCCGCCGCACGCACGCCGACCTGCGCCCGGTCGCGAGAGCCGGCGCGGAAGTGAGGAACGACGCCCAAGAGCAGCTCGCCCGTGGCGGCGACCTCGCCCTGCACCGCGGCGCCGGCGGCGGGAGCCGGCTCGCCCACCGCCGGCCAGAACCCTCCCGCCAACGCCCCGACGGGGCGAATCGAGAGGAGGAGCCCCAGGAGCCCGGCGACCCGGTTACAAGGGCGGCCTCTCCTTCTGACCCCGCGTGTCAAATGCTGTTGACGATGACCCATGGGATTGCGTACGCTTCGACACGCCCCGATTCACACGCCCCGCCTGGTGCGTCCAGCCGCCCGGAGTGCAGCGCATGACCCCTCGACTCTCCCTCATCCTCCCCGCTGCCCTTTTGCTGGTCGGCTGCCCCCAGACGCCGGACAAAGAAACCGGCGACACGGCGGCGAACGCCTGCACGGCGCCCACGGTCGACCCGATCGAGGAGCAGACCATCGAGTACAAGGACGACGCGACGGTCAGCGCCAAGGTGACCCCGTGCGCCGATTCCGACACGCTCACCTACGCCTGGGTGATGGACTCCACGCCGCTCGACTCCGACCAGGACACGAGCATCCTCTCCGGCGGTGACAGCGCCGATGTGAGCTGGAAGCCCGACTCGGTCGGCACCTACGTGCTCACGCTGGTCGTCACCGATCAGGACGGCGGCGTCTCGCAGATCGTCTACGCGGTGGTGAACGTCGTCTCGGGCAACGAGCCCCCGATCGCCGACTGCGGCGACAACAAGACCGCCGTGGCCGGCGACCGTGTCGACCTCGACGGGTCGGCGTCGAGCGACCCCGAGGGCGCGGAGATCACCTACGACTGGAGCGTGGCCTCGTCGCCCGACTGCTCCGAGGTCGAGCACGACGACGTGTTCAACGGCGACAAGGCGGTGGCTTCGCTGGTCCCCGACTGCGCCGGCACCTACGTGCTGAGCCTCGTGGTGAGCGACAGCGAGAACTTCTCCGAGGCCGACTACTGCTCGGTCACCGTGGCCAGCGACAACCAGGCGCCCATCGCCGACGCGGGCGACAGCAGCACGCTCTCGCCGTGTACGCCGCCCGACTTCCACCTCGACGGCTGGGGCAGCTACGACCCCGATGGCGACGCGGTCACCTACCAGTGGACGCTGCTGAGCGCCCCGTCCGGTTCGGCCGGGTACTTCTCCAGCGACGACACCGCGGCCGATCCGTACTTCCACTGGGACATCCCCGGGGAGTACACCTTCGAGCTCCAGGTGTGCGACGAGCAGCAGTGCTCGGCGCCCGACGTCGTCACCTACACCTTCGTCGACGAGTCGGAGAACTCGCCGCCCACCGCGAACGCGGGCGACGACCAGACCGTCACGCAGGAGCCCGACTGCGAGACCGCCTCCTACGTGTGGACGTGCGAGGACTGCCCGGCGGACAGCGTCACCATCGACGGCACCGCGTCGATCGACGAGACCGACGGCGACGAGCTCGACTTCTACTGGACCGAGTCCACGGGCGAGGTCACCATCGCCGCGCCCATGAGCCCGACCACGGAAGTGTCGCTCCCGTCGTTCGCCGCGACCTACAACACCGCGATCAGCAAGTCCTGGACGGTGAACCTCGCCGTCAGCGACTGCTCCGAGTCCGACTCCGACTCGGTCACCATCACCTACACCTGCACTGGTAGCTACTAGGAGCCCGAATGCGCACGCTCTTCACGATCTCCGCGCTCGCGCTCGTCATCGGGTGCGACGGCACGACCAAGCCGACCGACAGCGGCGACGCACCGGCCTCGAACAACGCGCCGACCGCCGAAGCGGGCGCCGCCATCACGCAGTCGGCCGACCTCGCCGTCCAGCTCAACGGGGGCGCCAGCACCGATCCCGACGGCGACACGCTCACGTTCCACTGGACGTTCGATCGTGTGCCGGACGGCTCCTCGCTGCCCGACAAGGAGAAGCCGTTCTCCTCGAACAACACCAGCGACGCCACCCAGCCCACGTTCCAGCCCGACCGCGTCGGCACCTACATCATCAAGCTGGTGGTCAACGACGGCCACGTCGACTCCGGCGCCGACTTCGTGATCGTCACGGTCACCGAGCCCGAGGACCGTCCGGTGGCCAACGCCGGCCTCGACGTCACGGGGGCCGCCGGCACGCTGATCACGCTCGACGGCAGCACCTCGTACGATCCCCAGGGGCGCACCCTCACCTACGCGTGGACGTTGGTGGACAAGCCCAGCGCTTCGGCCCTGAGCTCGCTCACCGCCGCGGACACCTCGGCGCCGTCGTTCACCCCGGACGCCCGCGGGAACTACACCGTCAACCTCGTGGTCAACAACGGCCTCACCAGCTCGGTCGCCGACGCGGCGGTGGTCACCGCCACCGGTGACGACGGCGCGCCGGTCGCCAACGCCGGCGAGGACCAGTCGGTCGAAGATTGCACCAGCATCCCGCTGAGCTGCACCGCCTCGGTCGATCCGGACGGCGACACGCTCACCTACTTCTGGTCGATCCAGAGCAAGCCGGGCAACTCCGTCGCCTCCGAGACCACCTCGCTCTCCGACCGCACCTCGGGCACCCCCACCTTCTGGCCCGATCAGGCCGGGAAGTACGTGCTGAGCTGCGCGGTGTACGACGGCAAGAACTGGTCGACCCCCGACCTGCTCACCCTCGACGCCGCCGAGCGCCACTCCAACAGCCAGCCCGTCGCCGACGCCGGCGCCGATCAGAGCGTCTCCGGCGGCAACGCCGAGTGCACGGAGTCCGGGTACGTCTACAACTGCGACGAGTGCGCCTCCACGACCGTGAACCTCGGGGCCGACGCCCGCGCGTCCGACCCCGACAGCGACCCGTACACGATGAAGTGGTCGGTGGTCAGCGGCGACGCGACCATCACCAACGACGGTGTGCTGTCCACCACCGCCACGCTGAGCGAGGCCGAGCCGACCGAGCCCGGCAAGTGCGAAGACGTGGAGTACACGTTCAAGCTCGAAGTGACCGACTGCACCGGCGAGACGACGACGGACAACGTCAAGTTCACGCTGAGCTGCTGCGGCGTCGAGGACACCGGCCCGTAGTGGAGGCGTGATCGGCCTGGTCGTCGGGCTGGCCGCACTGCTGGCCAGCGCCGGCGCCGGGCGGGCGCTGCTCACCCGGTTCGCCCCTGGCGTGGCCGAACGGCCGGCCGGCTGGGCGTGGGCTCTCGCGGTCGGCCTCGGCGCGCACGCGGCCG
>SXOM01000021.1 GCA_005776735.1 Pseudomonadota bacterium | reverse complement strand
TTCCGCTTCGGCCTGTGCGGCGGCCTCGGCGGCGGCTTCGGCCTCGCGGCGCTTCGCTTCCGCTTCGGCCTGTGCGGCGACCTCGGCCTCGCGGCGCTTCGCTTCCGCTTCGGCCTGTGCGGCGGCTTCGGCCTCGGCCTCGGCCTCGCGGCGCTTCGCTTCCGCTTCGGCCTCCTCGGCGGCCTGGGCGCGCGAGTCGCCTCCGTCCCGGGCGGTGATCGCCTCGACCCAGCCCGCCATCGCGAGCCCGGCGCCGTCGGCGCTGGCGGCGTCGAGCGTCTCCTCCTCGTCGTCGGGCGTCGCCACGACCGGGACGGCCGGACCGCCGCGGGTCCGCAGGGCGTCCCCGACGAACAACATCGCCGGCGGGGGCGTGACCGTGCGGCGCGCCATGACCTCGGCTTCGCGCTCCGCCACCGCCCGCGCGGCGGCGAGCGTCGCCTCCGTCTGGCGTTGGAGCTCCACCGTGAGGCGGTCCGCTTCGTCGCGCATGCGGGACTCCCGCTCGAAGCGGGCGGTGCGGAGCTCGCCGAGCGACGCCTGCAACCAGGCGCGGGCGTCGGCGGTGCGCGCGTCGGGGCTCGGCGCCGTGGGGGTGACCGGGCGGACGTGGAACCGGGAGGGCGCCGCGGGGAGGCGGGCGCCATGGGCCGCGAGGAGCTCGTCGCGCGCGGCCTCGACGCCGAGGCCCCGGCAAACCACCAGCCACGCCTGGCGGGCCGCGCGCGCGTCGTGGAAGTTGGTGCGCGCCGATCCGATCCCGAGGCCCGACCACAACGACGCCGCGCGGGTGACGCCGGCGGCGAGGAGCGCGGGCACGTCGGTGAGCCCCGCCAACATCTGGCCCAGGGCGCGGACGTCGGCCAGCGGGGACAGCTCGCCGCCGAGGTGCAGGGCGGGGCGCACGCGCAGCACGCCGTCTTCGTCGAGCCCGAGGCCCTCCAGGGCCAGCGCGCCGTGGGCGCCGCCTTCGCGGTGCACCGCTTCGAGGTCGTCGAGCACGCGCAAGAGGACGCCGAGGGCCGCACGCGGCGTCGGGCGGAGCTCGGCGAGGCGGCGCCGCAGCGGCGGACCGAGGAGCGCGCGCGCACCCTCGCGCTCGACCGGCGCGAAGACACCGCCCTGGGGGAGCGCATCCAGGCGCTCGGCGTCGACCTCGACGGCCTCGACGAGCGCGCCCGTACCGGTGCGCAACAGCACCCGGCGGACGCCCGGGGCGACGCTCGGAAGGGTCTCGATCACGATCGCGTCGCCGGCGGACATTCGGCGGCATTATCATCCCGCGATGCGCCCCACGGTCGTCCGCCCCCCCCTGCTCCTGCTCGTGCTCGCCCTGGTCGGGTGTCCGCCGCCCGAAGTCGAGCCCACTCCGCCCGCGTGCGACGAGGCCGAAGAGAACGCCGGAGCCCCCGCGATCGTGCCCGGCGCGCCGGTGGCGGGCGTGGCGGAGACCTTCGTCGATCTGCCCGTCGGCACGCCGCTTTCGGGGTACACCAGTCGCTGCGGATGTTTCGGCGGCGACGGCAAGGTCGACAAGCGCGACAGCCAGTACCGGTCCGAGTTTTCGCCCAGCGCCGGCGTGCAGACCCGCATCCCCGCCAAGGCGTTCTGGATCGGCAACGGCGACCAGGACCTGCTCCTGGTGAAGCTCGACGTGATCTACAGCTTCGACGGGCTGGTCAACGACCTCGAAGCCAGCATCACCGCCGCCACCGGCGTCGACATGGCCGGGAAGATCGTCCTGGCGACCAACCACAGCCACGCCAGCTACGGCGGCTTCTCCGACCAGGTGACCTACTACCTGGGCAGTGACCGGTTCAACCCCGAGATCTCCGAGCGCCTGGTCGACACGGTGACCACGTTGGCGGTCGAAGCACGAAGCGGCCTGCAGCCGGTGAAGATCGGCGTCGGTCGTGTGAAAGACTGGGACGCGGGGATGGTCTACCACGACCGCCGCGGCGACAACGACGCCCTGCAGTTCTTCTCGGACATCCCGGCGGGTTCGTACAAGGACCCCTACCTCACGATGATCCGCATCGACACCCTCGCCGACGAGCCGCTCGGCGTGCTGTTCAACTTCGGGATGCACGGGACCATCCTCGGCGGCGACAACGCGATGATCAGCGTGGAGGCCCCCGGCCACGTCGAGATCGCGTTCGAGGAGGCCTTCCAGACGCCGGTGGTCGTGGCGATGTTGCAGTCGGGCGGCGGCGATTCGTCGCCCGGGGGCAGTGACGACGGGTTTGCCCGCCTGGAGACCGTCGGCGAGTACGCACGCGGCCCGATGGTGGAGCTGTGGTCGCAGATCGACACCTCGGCCGACCCGATCCGGCTGGAGACGGCGTCCCGCTCGGTGCCCGAGCTGAGCACCGAGATCCGCGTGACCCGCGGGGGCACGGTGGACTGGCACTACCTGCCGTACGACCCCGAGTACGAGCCCGACGACATCGTGTACGACGCCGACGGCGCGATCGTGAGCCCGCTCGACGAGTTCAACACGCCGCACGGTGCGGCCTTCTGCGGGGAAAATCCCGCCTACCTGCCGGGGTATGCGCCGGCGGGTGCGTTCCCGTACGACCAGTGCGTCGACCTGACCAAGATGATCGACGTGATCGGCGCCTTCTTCGACCTCACCGACGAAGAGAAGGCCCTGCCGCTCCCTGAGTCGAAGCGGGCCGCGGTGACCGCGAGCCGGTTCGGTCCGCTGCCCATCGTGGAGCGCCTCGACGACGGCTCGTGGGCGGCCGAGAAGGACGACTTCCTGATGGGCTTCTTCCCGGGGGAGACCACCGCGCTCTACACCGAGCAGTTCCGGCGCCGGGCCGCGGCGGAGCTCGGCCTGAAGCACAGCATGGCGGTCGGGTACGCCCAGGACCACGAGGGGTACCTCCTCATCCCCGAGGACTGGCTGCTCGGCGGGTACGAGGCCGACATCAACGTGTGGGGCCCGCTCCAGGGCGAGCACATCATGGAGGGGCTCCTCACGATGGCCGAGGAGCGGCTGCTCACCGACGTCGTCGAGGCCGACGACGTGTGCGAGCAGTGGGACCTCCCGGACTACGGCCCCGAGGCCCCGATGCCCGAGGTGCGGCCCGACTCCACGCCGGAGGCGGGCCTGGTGGTGACCGAGGTGCCGGAGTGGGTGTACAGCCCGCTCTGGTCCAACGAGGAGCACGAGGCGGCCTCCAACGACGGCATCACCCTGGCGCAGGTCAGCGTCCCGGCGGTCGTCCCGCGGGTCACCGGGCTCGTGCAGTTCATGTGGTCGGGCGGCGACCCGGCGGTCGACTTTCCGCTGGTGACCCTGCAGCGGCGCGCCGAAGACGGCACCTTCAGCGACGTCCTCACCGAGGCCGGCCGGCCGGTCACCGCGGGCCCGGACGTCCTGGTCACCGCGACGCCCGATCCGTTGTACCCGGCCGAGCACGCCCAGACCTGGACGTGGTACGCGGCCTGGCAGGCGGTCGGGCACGTGGAGGACCGCGTGGGTCTCCCCATCGGCGTCTACCGCCTGCATGTCGAAGGGCAGAGCTTCCTCGACGACGGCGCGACCACGTGGCCCTGGGCGAGCGAACCCTACCAGCTCGATTCGCCCGAGTTCGAGGTGGTTCCGGCCGCGATCAGCGTCGCGCCGTCGGGGGCCGACGTGTGGGCGTGGCTCCAAGCGCCCGAGCGCGGATTCCGGCTGTTGACGATGGACGGAGCGGTCCGCGGGGCCAACCCGCTGGAGGGCGACGCCGCCGCGCAGGTGGTGGTGACCTACACCGACGGGAGCGTGACCGTGGACGAGATGCCGGGCGCGCACTCCGGCGGGATCACGGTCTTCACCGGGCTGGTCGACCCCGCGCGCGTCCTCGTCTCGATCGCGGTCACCGACATCTACGGCAACACCGGCCTGTACGAGTCGGGCGTGGTCTGTGAAGACACCGGCTGCGACGACACCGGGGACACCGGGGACACCGGCGACACGGGCGAGACCGGGGACACGGGCGAGACCGGGGACACGGGCGACACCGGGGGCACGGGCGAGACCGGGGACACGGCCGACACCGGCGACACCGGGGACACCGGCGCATGACCGCGTCGCTCCGATGAAGAAGTTCATCGCCGTCGCCGGCAACATGGGGGTCGGGAAGACCTCGTTCGTGGAGTTCCTCACGCAGGAGTACGGGTTCGAACCGGTGTACGAGCCCTACACCTCCAACCCGTGGCTCGACGACTTCTACGGGGACATGGGCAAGTGGGCCTACCACAGCCAGCTGTGGTTCCTCACGCACAAGTTCAGGTTGCACCTTGATTTGAACCTGAGCTCGGGCACGGTGGTCCAGGACCGCACCATCTACGAGGACGCGGAGATCTTCGCGACCAACCTGCACCGGCAGGGACATATGCAAGAGCGGGAGTACCGCACCTACATGGACCTCTACGCCGGCATGAAGCGTACGCTCCAACCGCCGGACCTGATGATCTACCTCCGGTGCTCGGTGCGCGCGATCCGGCGCCGGATCCAGAAGCGTGGGCGGCCGAGCGAGCTTGCCATCCCGACGCCGTACCTGCGCGGGCTCAACGAGCTGTACGAGGGCTGGATGGAGAGCTACGACCTGTCCCCGAAGGTGGTCTGGGACAGCGAACGCGCCGACTACCTCACCCACATCGTCGACCGACTCGAGTTCCGGCGGCTGCTCAAGCCGTTCGTCTGAAGCGGGAAGTGCCGGGACGGGTAAGGTCGGACACTACCCATCCGGCTGCCGGCGAGGCAGACTGTCACACCGCGAGGTCCCCCTTGTCGTCTCCTTCCCTGTTCTCCGGCCCGGTCGTCATCGTCGGCGGCGGCGTCGCCGGCCTGGTCACGGCCCACCTGCTCTCCGAGGCCGGCGCCAAGGTCGTGGTGATCGAGAAGTTCGCGCGCGTCGGCGGCCTGGCCCGCAGCTACCAGTACGACGGGTTCACCTTCGATCTCGGCCCCCACCGGTTCCACACCGAGAACCCCAACATCAAGACCTACCTGGACCGGGTGTTGGGCAACAACACCACGGCCTTCCCGCGGCTGAGCGAGGTGTACTTCCAGGGCAGCTACTACCGCTGGCCGCTGCACCCGAAGAACCTCGTGCAACTTCCGCCGGCCCTCGCGGTGAAGTCGAGCTTCGATCTGGCGATCAACGGCTGGAAGACCTACGGCCAGGACAACTTCGAGGACTACGTCCTCCGCCAGTACGGCCCCACGCTCTACGAGCACTTCTTCAAGGGCTACAGCATCAAGTTCTTGGGTATCCACCCCAAGGAGACGCACCCGGACTGGGCGAAGGTCGGCATCAACCGCGCGATCATCGACGACAAGCTGCAGATGCAGAACCTCGCCCAACTGGCCAAGTCGACGCTCCTGCAGTTCAACAAGGCCGAGATCAACTTCATCTACCCCCAGGGGGGCGGCCTTCAGGTCACCTGGGACATCGTCGCGGACCGCATCAAGTCGCGTGGGGGGCGCATCCTCACCGGCGTGGGCGCGCGGCTCGCCGCCGGCAATGGCCGGATCGAGGCGGTGTACGCCGGCAGCGAGCGCATCGAGCCGAGCCTGGTGATCTGGACCGCGCCGATCACGCTCGCGTGCGACCAGCTCGGCATCGACACCCCGCACCTGCCCTACCTGAGCACGTTGTTCTACAACGTGATGGTCGACCAGGAGGTCAACCGCAAGTACCAGTGGTGCTACTACGGCGCCGACGACATCGTGTTCTCGCGCGTGTCGACGCCCAAGTTCTTCGCCGACGACACCGTCCCGAACGCCCGGGCCACGGGCCTGTGCGTCGAGGTCACCTGTCGGGAAGGCGACGAGCGGTGGCTGCACGCGGAGCGGCTCACCGACTGGGTCGTCGACGACCTGATCAAGGTCGGGATGATCTCCTCGCGTCGCAACGTGCACGACGTCCGCGTGGAGCGGGTGGCCGACACCTACCCGATCTACCACTCGCGGTACCCGACGGAGCTCGAGCGGGCGCGCAAGGGCCTGGCCGGGTTCGAGAACCTGCAGCTCGCCGGCCGCACGGGGATGTTCTGGTACAACAACATGGACCACAGCATCGAGAACGCGGTGCAGCTCTCGAAGAAGTTGCTCCGGGACGCGGGTCGCCACGACATCGACGAGAAGGGCCTCGCCGCGGGGATGGCCGGCTGAGGCTGCGCGGTCGGCACACGCCCGACTCCAGATCGTTCGCCGCGCTCCGATTCCGGGGTGATGACCCACGATCTCCGAGAACCACTCCTCCGTGCCTGCGCACAACGGGCCAGCGGGGTCCTGTTGGACACCGCGCGGTACCGCGTCCTCAACGTCGAGCTGCTCGCGACACACCCCGACGAGCTGACCTTGTTGCCGCACCTGAGCCGCCCGGACGACCTCCCGGCGATCGACGCGCGCGTGGAGCTGCGCGTGAAGAATGGGGATGACGCCTGGGTCTTGTCCACCCAGGTCAGAGGTCTCCGCCCCTTGTCGTTGCGTTTGCCGGGCGTTCTCCAGCGGGACGCCCGCCGCTTCGAGCGGGTGGTGCCGCGGGGCGTGGGCGCCACGTGGGTCGACACCGGGCGCGGCCCCATCGCTGCGCGCGTGGAGGACGTCTCGCTCGGCGGCATGGGCTTGCTCCTCGCCGGCAGCGCGGTGTTGAAGCTCGGCAGCCTCGTGTCGATCCGGATGCACTGCGAACTCGGAGAACTACGGACCCTCGCCCGGGTCCGCTTCACCAAGCTCATCGCCGAGGAGCTGAGGGTCGGCGTGGAGTTCGGCGAGCTCACCTCCGACGCCGGGAGCCTCCTCGGCCGGTTGTTGGCCAAGCGTCCCGGTGATTACTCCAAGAGGTGATGCCCAAGGTCCGAAGCGAGCGCCGCGGCCCCGTCACCACCCTGGTCCTCGCGCGCCCGCAGGTGCGCAACGCGATCGACCGCGCCACGGCCGATGCGCTCCTGGCGGCCGTGCTCGCGTTCGAAGCGGACGAGCAGGCGTCGGTCGCCGTCCTGTGGGGCGAAGGCGGGCACTTCTGCGCCGGCGCCGATCTGCGGGCCATCGCCGAGCGCCGCCCCAACCGGGTCGAGGCCGAGGGGCCGGGGCCGCTCGGGCCCACGCGCCTCCGCACCACCAAGCCCATCATCGCGGCCATCTCCGGCTACGCGGTGGCCGGTGGGCTCGAGCTCGCCGCGTGGTGCGACCTGCGCGTGGCCGAGGACGACGCGGTGCTCGGGGTGTACTGCCGCCGCTTCGGGGTGCCGCTCATCGACGGCGGGACGGTGCGCCTGCCCCGCATCATCGGGCTCGGCCGCGCGCTCGACCTGATCCTGACCGGGCGCCCGGTCGGCGCGACCGAGGCCCTGTCGATGGGCCTGGTGAACCGGGTGGTGCCGCACGGCGAGGCGCGCGCCGCCGCCGAAGCCCTGGCCCTGGAAATCGCAGCGTTGCCGCAGGCGTGTATGCGCGCCGACCGCATGGCGGTCTACGACGCGCTCGACCTCGAGCTGCCTGCCGCCCTGGCGGCGGAGTACGAACACGGGCGCGGCGTGCTCGATCAGGCGCACGTGGGCGCCGAGCGGTTCCTCGAGCTCGGGCGTCGCGGCTGAGCCGGCGTCAGCGCCGACGGCGGGTCGCCAGCCCGACCGCGAGGGCGGCGAGTGCGCCCGCAGCGCCGCCGCCGGTGTGCCCGCAGCCGCAGCCGCCCGGCTCGCTCAGGTCGATGGCGCCGTCGCCATCGTCGGGGTCACCGTCGGCGATGCCGCTGTCGTCCGCCGTGCCGGTGTCGCCGGTGTCGCCGGTGTCGCCGGTGTCTGCCGGCTCGGCCTCCAGCGACAAGCTCCATACGTAGTCGCGACCGCTGTCGTTGGTGGTGAGCGGGCTCACGACCAGCACGACGTCGCGCGCGCCGTAGTCTTCCAGCCGGAGCGTCGCGAGCCCGTCCACCGAGACGGTCCGCTCCACACGTTCCACGGAGGTCTTCCCCTCGACGAGCTGGACGGACCAGTCCACGGCCGCGGCGCCTTCGAACTCGAGCACCAGCGTGCCGTCGCCGATGCCCTTCTCGATCCAGATGTAGTTCTGCCCGTAGCCTTCAGGTTCGGTTCGGCTGGACGAAGCCCCCGCGGCGGGGAGTTCGTCGACCGAATCTTCGAGGTCCACATCCGGGAACCACCGCTGCTGGGTGTAGTCCATGAACGCGTTGCGGGCGGCGAAGTCGGCGTAGACCTCGAGCCAGTCGAGCCCCTGGTCCTCGGCCATGTCCTCCGCGCTCCGGCTGTACATCCCCGACACGCCCTCGGCGTCCTGCCAGGTGCCGAGCACCGTGTCGTGCCCGCCGAAGTGGTCGTCCAGGTGGAACGCCAGGATCGACATGCCGTACATGTGCCAGAAGATGTCCTGGTCCTGCTGGTTGGACGCCGCGAGCGCGATGTGCGGGTTCGAGGTGTACCCCTGGACGTAGTAGGACCAGTACTCGGTGTCCGGGTACACGTAGTCCTCGACCCACGTGGCCGTGGCCTCCCACCACCAGAATTCGTTGCTCCAGCCGTACCCCATCTGGATGGCGTGGTTGAACTCGTGGGCCGCCATCGTCGCGCCCCAGTCGGGGTCGTCCCAACTGTCCTCGCCGGTGGAGAAGTAGGGAATGTCGATCCCATCGCACCGTTCGAACCAGGTGTACGCGCCACTGGTGCGCTCGTTCTTGATCTCGGCGAGGATCAGGTAGTCGTCGCTGCCGTTGGGGGGCCGCCACCCGAGCTCGTCGACCTCGACGCTCCACGAGTACTCGAGGTCGGCGAGGAAGGTGTTGGCGTCGGCCACGCTCACGCCGTCTTCGTACTCGACGACGAAGTGTTCGCCGACCACGCGGTTGTCATGGTTCGACCAGCAGGAGTCCCGTGCCGGTGGGGCCGGTGCCTGCGGGCGGAGCGCCGCGCCGACCAGGGTGCCGCCGCTCGGGCGCAAGATCGCGTCGACCCGGGCGCGCTGGGCGGGGCTCAGCGTGGCCCAGGCGTGGCCCAGGCTCGCGACCACCGGGGTGGAGCACGGGAGATCGCCGCGTTCGAGGGCCTGGATCAGCACCTCGGCCTCGGCGGGGCCGAGGGCGCCGACGGGCGCGGCGAGGGCGAGGCTGAGCACGAGGAGCATCGGCGTTCCGGTTCGGGCGGAAGGTGCCACCGGGGCGGTCCGCGTTCAAGTCAAAGAATTGCACGACGACGACGCGAGGCGCGCCAGCCGGTGCCCACCCCAGCGGCCGGTCGCGGCGCCTCGCCCAGGACCGGGTGTAGCGAGGCCTGACGCGCGAGGGGGCGGCCTGCGCCTCCCGGCGCGGTGATCCCGGCCGGATGCGAGCGCTGCGGATAGACATCGGCCCCATGTTCATCGCGTTCGAAGGGCTGGACGGCAGCGGCGGAACCACGCAGATCGGCCTGTTCGAGGCGGCGGTTGTCGCGGCAGGTCGGGGGGTGTGCCGCACGCGGGAGCCGTCCGACGGGCCGGTGGGCCGCCTGATTCGGAGCGAGCTCGCTGGCGGCGTGGTGGGCGACGCGGTCTTCGGCATGCTCTTCGCGGCCGACCGTCGCGATCACCTCGATCGTGTCGTGCTCCCGGCGCTCGCGCGCGGCGAGGTCGTGCTCACCGACCGCTACTTCCTCAGCTCCCTCGCCTACCAGTCCCAGGCGCTCGGACTGGAGCGCGTCTGGGGGTTCAACGCGGAGTTTCCGGCGGCCGACGTGGTGGTGATGCTGGACCTGCCGCCGGCGGAGTGCCTCCGGCGTGTCGAAGCGCGCGGCGGGGTGCGCGACCGGTTCGAGACGCTCCACCAGCTCGAGCGCATCGCGGCGGCGTACGAAGCGGCGATCCTGCGCTGCCTCGCACGGGGGGACCGCGTCGAGCGCATCGACGCATCGGGCAGCGCGGGGGACGTGCACCGGCGCGTGTGGGAGCGGGTGTGGCGCACGTCGTAGACCTCGGCCGGCTCGCCTACCGGGACGCGTGGCGCATCCAGGAAGAGACGCTCGACGCGCGCATCCACGATCGCATCGACGACACCGTGCTCGTCGTCGAACACGACCCGCCCGTCTACACGCTGGGGCGCAAGGCCGGCGCGGCCGCCAACGTGCTCGACCCGGGGGAGGCGGAGGTGATCGAGGTCGAGCGGGGCGGCGACGTCACGTGGCACGGGCCCGGCCAGTGGGTCGCGTACCCCATCGTGAAGTTGGAGGGTCCAGGCCGAGATCTTCACGCCTGGTTGCGCGCGCTGGAGCAGGTGATGATCGACACCGCGGCGGCGGCGGGCCTGGCGGCCGGGCGCGACGCCCGGAACACCGGTGCGTGGGCCAATGGCCGGAAGATCGGGAGCGTCGGGATCGCGTGCCGGCGGTGGGTCACCTGGCACGGGCTCGCGCTCAACGTCGCGCCCGACCTCTCGTGGTTCCGCCGCATCCGCCCGTGCGGGCTCGATGCGGCGCTGCTCAGCAGCGTGGAGGCGGAGCTCGGCGCGGTCCCCGACCTCGGGCGCCTGCGGGCGACGTTCCTGCAACGACTCGTCAACTTGGGGGGCGGTACCGGCGCGCCGGCGCTTGACACGCCCGCCCGGCCGTGACACATTAGGGCTACCAACCCCCGGGAACGGTTCATCCGGCCGGGGGAGATACAGCGCGGCGGCTCGCCCGCACGCACAGGGATGCTGATCCGCCGTCCGTGGAGGACGCCCTTGAAGACCGATGCACGTACGGCCTGACAACCCCCTCATCGTGCAGGGGGATGGCAAGGTCCTTCTGGAGACCAAGCACCCGAAGTACGAGGAAGTCCGCGACTTCCTCAGCCGCTTCGCGGAGCTGGAGACCTCCCCCGAGCACCTGCACACCTACCGCATTCACCCACTCACGTTGTGGAACGCGGCGTCGTCGGGCATGTCCAAGCCCGAGATCGTCGACGGCCTGCGGCAGTGGTCCAAGTTCGACGTCCCGCCCGACGTGCTGAACCAGGTCGGCGAGACCATCGAGCGCTACGGGCTGGTCAAGCTCGCCCAGCACCCCGACGATCGGAAGCTCTTGCGTCTGGAGTTCTCCACGGCGTACGTGGCCAAGCTGGTGGGTCAGGTCAAGACGGTGCGCGAGCTCCTGGTCGAAGACGGCAAGCGGTACCTCGCCATCCAGGCCGGCCACCGCGGCATCTTCAAGCAGCGCATGCTCGCCGCCGGCTGGCCGGTCGAAGACCTCGCCGGGTTCATCGAAGGCGACCCGCTGCGCATCGTCCCGCGCGCGTTGATGCTCGGCAACGGCAAGCCCTTCGTCGTGCGCGACTACCAGAAGAAGTCGGCGGAGCGCTGGTTCCAGGACGGCCGGCCGCAGGGGGGCAACGGCGTCATCGTCCTCCCGTGCGGCGCCGGCAAGACCATCGTCGCCATCCACGCGATGGCCAAGGTCGGCCAGAAGACGCTCATCCTCGCCACCAATGGCGCGGCGGTCAACCAGTGGGTCCGCGAGATCCTCGACAAGACCGAGCTGCGCGCCGACCAGGTGGGCGCCTACACCGGCGACGAGAAGAACATCCGCGATGTCACCGTCGCGACCTACCAGATCCTCACCTGGCGCGCGTCGAAGGACGCGGAGTTCGCCCACCTGCACCTGTTCCGCGACCAGAACTGGGGGCTCATCGTCTACGACGAGGTGCACCTGTTGCCGGCGCCGGTCTTCGGCGCGACCGCGGAGCTCCAGGGGCGCCGCCGGTTGGGCCTCACCGCGACGCTCGTGCGCGAGGACGGGCGCGAAGGCGACGTCTTCTCGCTGGTCGGGCCCAAGCGGTTCGACATGGCGTGGCAGTCCCTCGAAGAGCAGGGTTTCATCGCCGAAGCCAAGTGCTACGAGGTGCGCGTCGGCTGGAAGAACGGCGCCGCGCTCACCTACGAGAAGGCGCGCGAGGGCGAGAAGTTCCGGCTCGCCGCGGTCAACCCCGCAAAGCTCGAGGTCCTCGACACGCTGCTCAAGCGGCACGTCGCGGACAACGTGCTGGTCATCGGCACCTACCTCGACCAACTCCACGAGATCGCGCGCCGCTACAAGGCCCCGCTCATCACCGGCGAGACGCCCGGCCCGCAGCGCGACGTGTTGTTCCAGAAGTTCCGCAAGGGCGAGATCAAGCTGATCGTGGTCAGCAAGGTCGCCAACTTCTCCATCGACCTGCCCGACGCCAACGTGGCGGTGCAGGTGTCGGGGTCGTTCGGCTCTCGGCAAGAAGAAGCGCAGCGCCTCGGGCGTGTGCTGCGCCCGAAGGCGAATGGTGCCCATTTCTACAGCCTGGTCACGCGTGAGACCAAAGAGCAGGAGTTTGCGATGAAACGCCAACTCTTCCTCACCGAGCAGGGCTACCGGTACTACATCCAGGAAGGCTCCGGGTAGGGGCCGCAGGGAATGTCGCGATGAGCACGGAGAACCAGGAAGCGCCGGTCGACGGCGAGGGTGGCGGAAGGCGGCGTCGGCGTCGGCGTCGGCGTCGCGGCGGCGGTGGGGCCGCCGAGAACACCACCGAGGTCGTCACCACCAGCGAAGTCGAGAGCGAAGAGCCCGGCGCGCGGGGGCGTCGCCAGCGGCGGGTCTTCCGCGACGAGTTCGACGCCCAGGGCGCTGCCTTGCCGGCGTCGGGCAAGATGGTCGTCAAGCCCAAGACCCACCGGCAGAAGTTCAAGCCGAGCGCGGGCCTCGCCCGTCGCCGGCGCATGAGCCGCGGCGAGATCGACGAGCTCGCTGCGTACTTCATGAAGATGCCGGAGACGCTGGTGCACGCGCTGTACCGGGCGCTCGGCGGCCAACCGGTGCGGATCGGCGAGCAGGAGCGCGTCGTGCAGCTCACGGTGCGCGCGCTGGCGCAGGGCAACCGCCTCGGCGGGCTCCTGTTCCAGATGCAGCCGCGGGACCGGCAGGCGCTCGCGGTGCTCATCCAGTGCGGCGGGCTGGCGCCGGCCGAAGAGTTCCACAAGGAGCTCGTGCTCATGCTCGGCGGCCGCGAGAACGACTGGGCGCGCACGATGCAGGTGCTCGGCGACCGCGGGTTGGTCTCGGCCAGCGCCCCGGTCGAGGACGGCTTCTTCTACCTCGTGCCCGAGCCGCTGATCGACCCGCTGCTCGAACACCTGGGGGCCGAGCTCGAGCTCGCGACCTTCCAGCACGAGGACATCAAGGTCGTCGATCAGCGCCCGTTCTGCCCGGCGCTCGACTTCTCGTTGGCGACGTTGGCCACCTACATGGACCAGCACCCCCCGAAGCTCACGCAACGGCAGGAGGTGTTCAAGGCCCAGAAGGAGGAGCTGGACAAGTTCTTCGCGCAGGTGTGGGCGCCGGAGTCCGAGGTCTTCCAGCTCCACTACGACTTCCTGATGATGCACGGGATGATCGAGCTCCGGGGCGACCGGCTCTCCGTCAACCGCGAAGTGGTCGAGGAGTGGCTCACGCTCGAGCCGGAAGATCAGCGCGACCTCGTCTTCCGCGCGCTCGAGAAGCGGATGAGCCTCGCGGAGTGGGTCCTGTGGGCCGTCAACTCCGCCAAGGGCGAGTGGGTCCCCGAAGCGCCGCTGGTGGCGCTCTACCGCCGGTGGCGCCGCGGCGAAGACTGGCGCGAGCGCTACCACAAGGGCCTGTACCACTCGCCGCGCGGGGGGGACCGCGAAGGCTACACCTTCAGCGCCCTGGTCAACTGCGGCATGCTCGAGCTCGGGGTGTGGGGCCAGCAGAAGGTGTACCGCCTCTCGCCGCGGTCCACGGCGCTGCTCGACCCGCCCGAGGACGAAGGCTTCTCCAAGTTCTACCTCACGCCCAACTACGAGATCATCGCGCCGGCGGGCCTGGCCCCGGTCCTGTTGTTCCGACTCGGCGAGATCGCCGAGCTGATGGGCTGCGACCGCGCCAACACCTACAAGATCACCGAGATCAGCATCGAGCAGGCGCTGAAGAAGGGCTGGCGCCGCGAGGAGTTGCTCGAGTTCCTGCGCGAGTACAGCCAGATCGGCCTGCCGCAGAACGTCGAGACCACCCTGCGCGCCTGGATGGGCGGCGACGGCGACGTCGAGTTCCACGAGCTCACCGCGATCACCGTCCACCGCGCCCACATCCGGCGCTTCGAGTCGATGCGCGGCCTGCGCGCCTACGTGCTGCACCGGTTCGCGCCGGGCGTGTACGCGGTCGACCGCCGGCGCCTGCCGGAGATCACGCTCGCGCTGATGGAGGCGGGGTTCAACCCCGGGAAGGAGATCCGCCGGTACCCGGCCGACGAGGAGTCGGCGCAGAACCGGGAGCGGCTCCATCACCTCCTGGCCGAAGCGCGCGAGCTGCGTGAAGACCCGCTTGCGCGCGCGCAGCGGGCCGACACCCTCCCCGAAGACCTGCACCCGGTCCCGGGCGGCGCCATCGCGCAGGCCCAGAAGCGCAAGGAGGGCCCGAAGGGCCCGCCGCGTGCCGGGCCGCAGGACGTGCGGGGGCTCATCGAGAAGGCCATCAAGGGCCAGCTCGGCATCGAGATGACCTACCACTCGCTGAAGGACGACAGCCGTCGTCAGCTCCTCGTGCTGCCCGAGCGCATCGCGCTCAACCGCGAAGGGGCGGCCGTGCTCGTGGCGC
Organism: Pseudomonadota bacterium; assembly: GCA_005776735.1. Classification (GTDB taxonomy): domain Bacteria; phylum Myxococcota_A; class UBA796; order UBA796; family SXON01; genus SXON01. The sequence goes on along the minus strand of SXOM01000021.1, from coordinate 5,966 downwards.
TCGACCTCGAGTCGGGCACCCGGCTCACCTACGCCATCGCGCAGATCGAGCGCGCCCGCACCACCGACAAGCGCATCGGGGCCGGCGCGTGAGCGGCGCGGCGGGTGAACCGTCGGGCGAGCTCAGCTTCGAGCAGGCGCTGCGGCAGCTCGAGGAGCGGGTGCAGAAGCTCGAGTCGGGCGACCTGTCGCTCGACGACGCGCTGCGCCACTTCGAGGAGGGCGTGGCGCTGGTCCGACAGTGCCACGAGCGGCTCGACGCCGCCGATGCGCGCATCGTGACTTTGTCCAGGAGTGCCGACGGTGCTCCCCAAGAGCGGGCGTCGCAGGATCGGAACCTGGAATAGACACCCCGTTGACACATGACCTGAAAGCTGAGACTAAGGTGCCGCGCTTCCGGGCCAGAGGAACCCGCCCATGTTCGACAACGTAGGCCGCAGCCGTCAGCAGAGCGCTGGTCGTACCGCCGGCTCGATCTTCCTTTCCTTGGCGCTCAACGCCTCGGTTTTCGGAGTGATGCTGGTGGTGACCGTCAAGGCGCCCGAGATCGCCGAAGAGGTCAAGGCCAAGCTGGTGGCGGTCGACATGGCGCCTCCTCCTCCTCCTCCCCCCCCCGCGGGCGGCAGCAAGAAGAAGAAGAAGGAAGAGGAGAAGGTCGAGACGCCCGAGGTGGTCCCCGAGACTCCCCAGATCCTCGAAGAGGCGCCGCCTCCGGTCGAGGAAGAGGACGACGGCGGCGTCGAGGGCGGGGTCGAAGGCGGCGTGAAGGACGGCGTGGTCGGCGGGGTCGTCGGCGGCGTGAAGGACGGTGTGCTCGGCGGCGAGCTCGGCGGCACCGGCGTGGTCAAGACGGTGCACTACACCGAGGTGCAGGTCAAGACGCGCGGCCCGAAGCCCGAGTTCCCGCAAGCCGCGCAGCAGCTCGGCCTCCGCAAGGAGAAGTGCATCGTGCACATCGTCGTCGGCCTCGACGGTGTGCCGGAAGAGATCACCTTCAAGGCCTGCCCGGAGCTCTTCAAGGAGAGCGCGCGGCGGGCCACGGAACAGTGGCGCTGGTACCCCCTCATGGAGGAGGGGCGGCCGGTCCGCGCCCAGTTCGACATCAACTACCTCTTCAATCTCACGGACTAGCCCATGACCCTGCTTCTCACCGTCGTCGCCACCGCGCTGGCTGCCGAGCCGCATTCCGGCGGCCTGGACCTGTCGCCCCAGGCCGTGTGGGCCTCCATGGGCCTGCCCGCGCGGCTCGTGCTCATCACGATGAACCTCATGCTCGTCGCCTGCGTCTACGTCGCGATCGAGCGGGTGCTCTACTTCATGTCCGCCCGCGGCCAGTCCCGCGCGCTGGCCGAGGCGATCGGCGCCCCGCTCAAGAAGGGCGACCTGGACGGCGCCATCAAGCTCGCCGGCAGCCCCGCGTACGCCAAGGCGTACCTGGCGGCCATCGTCGGCGCCGCGCTCAAGCAGTACGCCGCCCGCACCGACAAGCACGGCATCGCGGCGGCCGACCGGGCGATCGAGTCGGTCACCCTCGAGGAGGGCTCGGCGCTCCGCAAGGGCATGAACATCCTCGCGACCACCGGCTCCACCACCCCGTTCGTCGGGCTGGTCGGCACGATCTTCGGCATCATCAACGCCTTCGGCACGATGAAGGCCGAGGGCGGCGCCGACATCGCCAGCCTCTCCGGCGCGATCGGCGAAGCGCTCGTCTCCACCGCGGTCGGCATCGCCGTCGCGATCGTGGCCATCTGGATCTACAACTACTTCAACGCGGTGATCGACGACATCCTCAAGGACGTCACGGTGTCCACGCACGAGCTGCGCGACTTCTTCGAGAAGGACGCCCTGCGTCGTTCCGAGAGCGCGGCCGCCAAGTAGTCCACCCGTACGCGGAGGCGAGGCACCCATGGGCGCCAAGGTCGGAGGAAAGAAGGGCGGCGCGATGGCGGACATCAATGTCACGCCGCTCGTCGACGTGGTTTTGGTGCTGCTCATCATCTTCATGGTGATCACGCCGATGCTCAGCTCCGGCGTGGACCTTCCGCTCCCCCCGGCCAAGACGGCCATGGAGGAGAAGGACATGGGCACCAACCTCGTCATCGGGGTCAAGGGCGACGGCACGGTCTACGTCGACAAGAAGCTGGTCGAGCTCGAAGGTCTCATCGCCGAGATCTCGCTCCAGCGCAAGGACGACGCCGGCAAGGACCGCCCGCTGGTCATCAAGGGCGATCGCAACGCCACGTACAAGCAGTTCCGCGCCGTGGTCGACGAGATCCACGAGAACATCCCGTACACCGACACCTTGCTCCTCGCGACCGAGAAGCCGAAGGACGAGGAGTAGCCATGGGCGCGAAGGTCGGAGGAGCCAGCGGCGGCTCGATGGACGAGATCAACGTCACGCCGCTCATCGACATCGTCTTGGTGCTCTTGATCATCTTCATGGTCATCACCCCGATGACCGTGCAGAAGCTGCCTACCGAGCTGCCGCCGAAGGACGACGCCCCGCCGCCCCCGCCGGACCCGAACAAGAAGCAGCTCATGGTCGCGGTGTACAAGGACAACACCTTCGCGCTGAACTTGCAGCCGATCACCGAAGAGAAGCTGCGCACGGAGCTCGAAGCGCAGCTCAAGGGCCGGGTCTCCGACGAGCGGAACGTCTTCATCGACGCCCACCCCGACGCCAAGTACGAGGTGGTGGTCCACGTGGCCGACCTCAGCCGGGAGATGGGCGCGGAGCGGGTCGGATTTGCCGACCTCAAGGACGAGGGGCCGGTCCAGCTCACCCCCGAGCAGCTCCTCCAGATGAGCGCCCCGCCGCCCGCCGACCCGGCGGCCCCGACGCCGTGACGTTGTTCCAAGCGGCCGGGGGCGAAGCGCCCGTGCGCGCCGCGGTCGACCGGTTCGTCGATCGGATGGCCCAGGACTTCGTGATCGGCTTCTTCTTCGCGGGCAAGGACCTCGCGCGCATCAAGGTGCACGAGTACGAGCACGCTGCGCGCGCCCTGGGCGCCGACACCCGCTACACGGGCGAGCCGATCGTGCCCACCCACCGCGCGCTCCGCATCAACGCGGGGCAGTTCCGCCGTCGGCTGGCCCTCTTGCGGGCCGAGCTGGCCGCGTTCCCGGAGGCCGTGCGCGAGCGGTGGCTGGAAGAGCAGCGTCGACTCGAGGCGCTCATCACCGATGGCACCGACTGTGTGCCTCCGGAGCTCGCGTGATCGAGGCCGGCGCGACGGCGCCCGCGCTCGTGGGGCAGCCGGTCTTCGGCCTTCCGTTCGACCTGGCGCGGGCCCGTCGCCGCGGGCCGGTCGTGGTCGCGTTCTGGGGGGCACTGTCCTCGGCGGCGACCCTGGAGAACCTCGCGCGGCTCACCGAGGTCTGGCCCCGCATCGACGCCCAGGCCGGCGGGCTGGTGGCGGTGACCCGCAGCCCACTGGAAGCAGCGAGGGACTTCGTTCCCAGGCATCATGTGTTGTACCCGGTGCTCGTGGACACGACGGGAGCCATCGCTGACGCCTGGGGGGTGGGGGCCGCACACGGGCTGGACGCCCTGCGCCTCCGTGCGCAGCCGGCGCTCCTGCGGCGCGCGGTGAGCGTGCTCCGCAACGGGCAGGCGCTGCCCGAGGCACACGCCGACCAGCTCCCCGCCGTGTTCGTGGTGGGTGCCGACGGCGTGGTGCGCTACGCATGGCGGGGTCGGGCCTTGCGCGACCGGTTCGACATGGAGGCGGTGTGGGGCGCGGTGTCGGCGTAGTCGGCCTCTTGGCGGTGGCGTGCGGCCCCTCGCCGGAGGCGCACGACCCCGATCGGCTTCCGCGAGCGGTGGTGGTGTCCATGGTCGTCGGCGGGGGCCAGCCGCTCACGGCGTGGTTCTCCGTCGAGCCCAACGCGCGCGGACACGTCGACGTGCGGGTGGCCAACGGCCTCGATCTCCCCGGCGTGGGCGGGGTCTTCGGGTTGGACCCGGTCGACCCGGCGCGCAGCGAGTGGCAGCTCGTCGAGCGTGTCGGTGGCGCGTTGGTGCCCCTGGACCTGCCGAAGGGCGGGGCCTCCCTCCGCCCGGTACGGGTGGACCGCGACGAGGTGTGGTTGTTTCCGCGCGACGCCACGTCCGGCTGGGCGTGCGCGCTCCAGGGTGGGGCGTGCCGGGCCGTGGCCGGGGAGCCGCCGGAGCCGGAGCTGACCCGCCCGGGGCCGGGCGGCGGCTTCCGCCTCGAGCTCGACGACGGGACGCTCCGCTTCCGGCAGCCGCACCAGGACGCGTCCGCTCGCGCCGACGTCATCGCGACGCGCGTCGTGGCGGTGGTGGGCGTGCGCTGGGTGACCGAGGCGCCCGAACCGCACGTCGTCGAGTACGTCGACCGCACGTTTCGTGGCCGCAGCTCGCTGCGCGCGCGCTTCGGGGAGGTGGTGGTCGACGGGGTGCTCGACGAGTGGGACGACGTGGAGGCCGAGGTCGTGGAGGCCCCGTGGCAGGCGGCGCGCCGTGACGACTGGAACGGCCCGGACGACGGCTCGTTCTCCGTCGGCGCGCGCTGGAGCGAGGACGACCTGTGCCTGGCCGGCCGGCTCCGCGACGACTTCCTCACCGCCGACGACTCGCTGACCGTCGTGCTGAAGAAGGAGCGGTACGAGCTGCCGCTCGCCAACCCCGAGCTCGCGGACTTCGAGGCCGCGGTCACCCCCGAGGTCTTCGGCTGGCACTACGAGCTGTGCCTGCCGCGCCCGGGGTGGACCGAAGACCGCGCCGATCGCCCGTTCGCCGTGATGCTCCGCGACGCGGACGCGGGCAGCGAGGCCGATCTGCTCGCGACTGCGCCGGTCTTCGGGCAGTTCCCCGTCGGCACGTTGGAGCTGGCGCCGTAGGGGCCCACCGGACGTTCAGGCGGGGTGGGTCGCCTCGGGCCCCCACAAGACCACCGCCGCGGCCGTGGCCATGTACAGCGCGGCGGTGACCAGGAGCGGTCGGTCCTTGAGCAAGGTCTCGTCGGGCGCAGCGCCCTCGCCCTTCTGATCGATCAGGTAGATGTAGCGAAACACCGCGTAGAGGACGTACGGGAGCGTGAGCCCGAGCCAGGGGTTGGGCGATTGCACGGTGTACAGCGCGTAGCTGATGATCGTTCCGCTGGTGGTGATCGCCTGGAACTCCTGGAGCATCGCGGGGCTGTAGTGGGCGAGCGACTTCCGGGTGCCGCCGACCTTGCCGTCGAGCAGCAGGATCTCGCCGCGACGCTTGTTGAAACCCAGGAAGAGCGCCCCGAACGACGTACACACCAGCAACCACGGGCTGATTCGTACGTCGATGGCGACCGCGCCGGCCACCGCGCGCCACAGGTAGCAGGCCGCGAGGACCATCACGTCGAGGATGACGTGATGTTTGAAGTACAACGAGTACGACAAGGTCGTGAAGAAGTAGGCCAGGGCGACCACGACGAACGGTGTGCCGAGCACCGACGCCAGCGCCAGCGCCGCGGCGGCCGCGACGGCCATGATGCCCCACGCGGCCGTCTTGCTGACCTCGCCCGAGGCGAGCGGCCGCAGGCGCTTCTTGGGGTGGATCCGGTCGGCTTCGACGTCGCGATAGTCGTTGTACACGTAGCCGGTGCTGCTCAGCAGGCAGAACACCACGAACGCGAGCCCTGCATCGAGCAGATCGTCGATGCGGGTGAGGTGGCCGCTGAAGACCAGGGCCGCGAAGAGGAGCAGGTTCTTGACCCACTGCTTCGGGCGGAGGGCCACGAGGGCGGCCAGGAAGAACGGGCGGCGGGGGGCGTCCAAGTCGGGGTCACTCCGAGATCGGCGCCGGCGCGGGGGCCGGGCCGGGGTGCAGGCGGCTCCCGATCAGCAGGCCCAGGACGAACGCGGCCACCGCGCAGGCGAAGGCGACGAGCGCCCAGGCACCGTGGACCTGGAGCGGCACGCGCGTATCGCGGGCGCGCCGGGCCGGCGCGGCGCTGGGGAGGGGGG
>SXOM01000178.1 GCA_005776735.1 Pseudomonadota bacterium | reverse complement strand
GGGAGGGTCGGGAGCACCGGCCCAGGGTCGGTGAGCGTGGCGAGGGCGGCGCCCACCGCCCCGCGCGGCGCCCGCCGCCCCTCGCGGCGCCACCGCACCGCGCCACCCTACGGCCGCGGCGCCTCGAGCCGAAGCTCCCACACCTCGCCGCCGTCGACCGCCGCGTACACCCCGCGCTCGGGCCACCCGTAGTCGGCGTAATCCCCCGAGATCCGCGACTCGGGCGCCGGCCCGAGCGCCTGCAACAGCAGGTCGGGCGCACACGGCAAGCCCCAGCCCGACGTGGTCGTGAGCGCGGTCGGCGCGAGCAGCTCGAGCTGCACCAGCCGATCCCCCTCGGCCAGCGCCGCCACGCCGGGCACGTCCCAGATGAGGTATCGACCGGCCCGCTCGCCGCCTTCGGGGTCGACCAGGTCGACGTCGGGCACCCCGAGCGCCGCGACCGCCGCGGAGAGCGGATCGCCAGGGCGCACCGGCCCCGTCGAGAGCGCCAGGCCCTCGGCCACCGCCTTGGCCCCGGCCGCCACCGCCTTCGGCTTCGGCCCGAGCGCGGTGATCGCCGCCGCCGCCTCCCGCCGCCACGCCGGCACCTCCGCCACCGCCTCCCAAGCCGCCAACGCCTTCTTCTTCTGCTTCTTCGTCGTGTACCACCGGGCGAGGTTCACCCACGCGCCGTCGGCCGAGCTGTCCAGCGCCACCGCCCGCTCCCAGGCCTTGAGCGCCGGCCCCGTCTTGCCCTTGGCCGCCAGGACGTTGCCGTAGCCGGTCCACACCGCCGCCGACTCGCCCTCCAGGGCCAGCGCTTCGTCGAACGCCCGCTCGGCGTCGTCGAGGTAGCCCTCTCGCCGCGCGAGCACCCCGACGAGCGCCAGCGTGAGGGCGTCGTGCGGATCGAGCTTGCGCGCATGCTCGAGCGCGTCGCGCGCCCGATCCCGGTGCACGGCCGACGCGTCGCGCACCACGACGCCCGACTCGCGGTGCACCGCGAGCTCCTCGGCGTAGGGGTCGCTCTTGGCGCCCGGGTCCTGCAGGAGTTCGGCCACCGCGAGGTTGGCCCACCCGCCCGCGCTCTGGGGGAACACCGTCAAGAACCGCTGGAACGCCGGCCCCGCCTTCTCCGGGCGCCCCTGGTCGAGCCAGCTCAGCCCCGCGTCGAACTCGGCCGCGGTCCGCCGCACGCCGCCCGCGCCCTTCTCGAGCTCCGCGATGCGCACGTCGAACTCGGGGTGCGTGCTGTACGCCTTGGTCCACACGCCCGAGAGCGACGGCACCGACGCCTGCAGCTTCTTCATCGCGGTCACCGCCGACGCGGCCGGGTGCCCACCGCGCACCGCGTACACCAGCCCATACAGGTCGGCCTCCAGCTCGAGCTGCCGACTGTGGCCCGCCATCATCAGCGTGAGCTCGTCGGCCCGCGCCGCCGCCGAGGCCTTGTCGCCCGACGCCCGCGCCCGCTGCAGCTCCGCCACGGACATCGTCGCCGTCTGCACGTTGAGCCGGTTGACCGCGTGCCGCAACATCACGTGCGACAGCTCGTGCGCGAGCACGAACGCCAGCTCGTCGTCGTCCAGCGCCTCGAGGAGCCCCCGGTTCACGGTGATGAACCCGCCCGGGAGCGCCGACGCGTTGAGCGAAGTGTCGGCCAAAAGCGTGACGGTGTACACCTGGTCGGGCCGGTCGCTCCGCGAGATGAGCCGCCGCACGATCCGCTCGACCCGGAGCTGCTCGGCGGGGTTGTCCCACGCCCCCATCAGCCACCGCCGGCTCTCCATGTACTCCTGCCCCATGCGGTACTCGTCGGCGGCGGTGCTCGCCTTGGTGGGGGCGGTGAGCAGGTCGTAGGGGCCGGCGAACGCGGCGGCGGCCAGGAGGAGCGTGATCGACATCCAGGCGAAGTAACGGGGCGATGCGCCGCGACCCACCCCGAGGCGGGCCCAAGCTCGTGCGCATCGCGCCGCGGTGCGAACGCCCGCTCCGACGAGCCGCGGAATACGGCGGGGCGTGCGCTGGACATTGTCGGCCCTGCTCCTCTCGCTCGCCGCCAGCGCGCTGGTCATCGCGCCGGTGCTGGCCGCGCCCGGGAGCGCCATCGTCTGCGGCTGGCAACACCCCGACTGCCTCGGCAACCACTGGCTGTTGACGTGGGTGGCCGACCAGCTCGCGCACGGCCGCAGCCTGGTGCACAACGACCGCTACTATTGGCCGCTCGGCGACGCGCCGTGGCTGGCCGGGAATGGCAGCGACGGGGTGCTGTACCTGCCGTGGCACCTGCTCCTCGGCTGGCCGCGCGCGGCGGCCGCCCACACGTGGACCATCCTCACGCTCAACGGCCTCGGTGCCTACGCCCTGGCGCGTGCCGCGGGCGCCTCGCGGGCGGCGGCGCTCACCGCCGCGCCCACGTGGGCGATGAGCGTCTACGCAGGGTTCGAGCTCGGCGCGGGTCGGTTCTCCCAGGCCGACCTCGGGTGGCTCGCCCTGTTCTTCGCGGCGTGGCTGCGCCTGTTGGCGGCGCCCTCGATCGTTCGCGCGATCGTGGCCGCGGCGGCGCTGGCGGCCACAAGCGCGTTGTACTGGTACTACGGCCTCTTCGGCGTGATCGGCGGCGCCGTGCTCCTCGCCTTCCGCGGGGCCGAGCTGCGCTCCGCCTCGTTGTGGCGGTCGCTCGTGCTCTTCTCGGCCGCCTTCCTCGTGCTCGTCGGGCCGCTGCTCGCGGTCTTCCTGACGCACTGGGGCGACATCCCGGGCACCGCCGAGGCCACGAAGTTCCCGCACCCCGAGGCCGTGGGCGACTCGGTCTGGCCCACCGTGCCCTTCCTCGCGGGGCCGGGCCGCCACGCGGGGCGCGCGTTGCCGTTCACCACCACGGTGCTCGCGGGCCTGGCGTTGTGGGGTCGCCGCGACCGCGTCACCCTCGGCCTCGCCGCGATGGGGCTCACGTTCGCCGCGCTGATGGCGGGGCCGCTCCTCCCGCACGGTCCGTACGAGTGGGTGTACGGCCTGGCCGAGCCGCTCCGGCGGTTCTGGTGGCCGTACCGCCACGTGGTCGGGCTCAACCTCGCGTGGGTCACGCTCGCGGCCATCGGCGTCGACCACCTGCCGCGGCTCGGCGAGCGCGCCCGCGTCGCGGCGGGCGTGGCCATCGCGGTGTCGATCCCCGTGCAGATGCAGGTCCTGCCGGCGCCGTACGCGGCGCTCTTCACCGAGGTGAGCACCCCGGTCCCGTTCTACGAGGCGGTGGGCGCACTCCCGGGCGAGGTGCTCTTCGAGACGCCGCTCACGCCCGAGGTCGCGTCGTCGCAGGCCACGCTCCTGTACCAACTCGACCACCACAAGGTGCTCCTCGGCGGGCACGCCCAGTGGGTCGACCGGGTCCGCCCGGCCGGGTGGGACGAGCAGGTGGCGGCCAACAGCTTCCTCGCCGCGTGCCAACGGCTCGAGCGCGCCGAGCTCGACGACGGCGTCTTCACGTTCGCCGCGGCCGACCTCCGCACGTTGTTGGACCGCGGCGTGCGCACCGTCACCGTGAACCGCGAATACTGGCCCGGCCCGTACCCGGAGGCGCCGGCGGCCTACACCGTGGTCTTCGATGCGCTCTTCGGCGAGGCGGCCGCGACCGGTCCGCGCGCCAAGGCGTGGGACATGGGCCGGTGGACGGGGGCGACCCAGGTCACCTTCACCGCGTTCGCCTGGCCGAAGGAGCTCCGGCGGCCGGCGCCCGGCCTCCCGCTCCAGGGGCCCCGCCCCCCGTCGTTGGGGTTTGCCATGCCGGCCCCGCCGGACCGCCGCCCGTAGGCGCGGGCCTCGACCCGGCGCCGCGGCGCCCG
>SXOM01000177.1 GCA_005776735.1 Pseudomonadota bacterium | reverse complement strand
GCTCGGGCGGATGACCGCGGGCATGCCGATGTCGCGCGCGATCGCCTCGGCCTCGGCCACCGTGGTGGCGACGTCGGCGCGCGCACACTGCGCCCCGATCTCCTCCATCGCTCTCTTGAACAGCTCGCGATCCTCGGCGAGCGCGATGGCTTCGGGCTTGGCGCCGATGAGCTCGACCCCGTGCTTCTGGAGCACGCCGCGCGCGTGGAGGTCCATCGCGAGGTTGAGGCCCGTCTGCCCGCCGACCGTGGGCAGGATCGCGTCGGGCCGCTCCCGGACGATGACCCGCTCGACGAACTCGGGGGTGAGCGGCTCGATGTAGGTGGCGTCGGCCACGCCGGGGTCGGTCATGATCGTGGCGGGGTTGCTGTTGACCAGCACCACGCGGTACCCCAGCGCGCGCAGCGCCTTGCACGCCTGCGTGCCGGAGGAGGCGAACTCGCAGGCCTGCCCGATGACGATGGGCCCGCTGCCGATGATGAGGATGGTCTGAAGGTCGGTGCGCTTGGGCATGGGGACCTACCGGGCCAGGCGGAGGAAACGGTCGACGAGCAGGTGCTGGGAGTCGTGAGGACCCGGCGCCGCCTCGGGGTGGAACTGCACGGCGATGACGCGGAGATCGTCGTGGACGAACCCCTCGAGCGTGCCGTCGTTGAGGTTGGTGTGGGTGACCCGCCCGCCGGCGCGCGCGACACCCGCAGGGTCGACGCAGAAGCCGTGGTTCTGGGAGGTGATCTCCACCCGGCCCGTCTCGTGGTCGCGCACGGGGTGGTTGCCGCCCCGGTGGCCGAACCGGAGCTTGAAGGTGTCGGCGCCGAGCGCCAGGCCGAGGAGCTGGTGGCCCAGGCAGACACCGAGGAGCGGCTTCTTGCCGAGCAGCGTGCGCACCTCGCCGAACATGCCGGGGAGCGCAGCGGGGTCGCCAGGGCCGTTGCTGAGGAAGACCGCGTCGCACGCGGCGGCGAACTCGGCGGCCGGCGTGTTCGCCGGCCAGACGTGCACCTCGCAGCCCTGGCTCGCGAAGAGCCGCAGCAGGTTGGACTTGCAGCCCCCGTCGAGCACGGCGATGCGCGGCCCGCCGGCACCGTCGGCGAAGCGGTAGGGCGCGGTGCAACTGACCTCGCCCGCGAGCGCCCGACCGGCCATCCCCGGCCACGCGTCGATGCGCGCGCGCAGCTCGGCGTCGGACAGACCCTCGGTGCTGATGACCGCCCGCATCGCGCCGCGGTCGCGGATGTGGCGCACGAGGGAGCGCGTGTCGATGCCGTCGAGCGAGGGGACGCCGGCCGCGGCGAGGTAGTCGCCCAGGCTCCCGCTGGCGCGGTGGTTGCTCGTGACCCGGGAGAAGCTGCGGGCCACAAAGCCCGAGAGCCACAAGCGTCGGGACTCGACGTCTTCGCCGTTGACCCCGTAGTTGCCCACGTGCGCGGTGGTCATCACGACGATCTGTTCGCAGTACGAGGGGTCGGTGAGGACCTCCTGGTACCCGGTCATCGCGGTGTTGAAGACGACCTCGCCCACCCGGGTGCCGACCGCGCCGAACGCCTGTCCCCCGAAGCGCCGGCCGTCTTCGAGGAGGAGGACACCGCTCTGCATGGCTACCCCGGGGAACGCGGCGCGCGGTAGCGCGGTGGCGCCGCGCGGGCAACCGTCGCGGCCCCCTCATGCGCCCTGGGGAGCTTTCCGATCCCCGAGGCATGTTCACCGAGGCCATCGCCTGCTGCTTCATCAGCGCGCTCGGCACCTTGCTGGTGCGGCAGCGCGACGAGGCACGGCGGCGGTTGGTGGAGGAGGAGCGCACGCGCGAGCTCGCGGTCGAGCTGGCGCTGCACCTCACCGAACGTTCGCCGGTGGACGGGGACCTTCGGGTGCCCCGACGGATGGTGGAGCGTATCTTGTTGTTGGCCCGCCACCTCGACGCCGATCCCGCGGAGGCCCGCGCCGCGGCCCTCGCCGCCGCGTTGCCGCCGGGGGCGCGGGCCGACACCCGCCTGCCGCTCCCGGACGGCACCCGTGCGGCCCTCGCCTACCGCCACGCCCGGTGGGACGGGACCGGGATCGTCACCGACCTTCCGGGCGGCCACCCGCCGCTCCCCGCCCAGCTCCTCGCCGCCGCGGACTGGTTGGAGGTGCGCGACGGGGCCAGCCACGACGCACTCGTCCAGGCGGTGCGCTACGAGTCCGGTCGTGCGTTCTCGCCGGTCTTGGCCCGGGCCCTGGAGGAGCGCATGGAGGCCCTCCGCACGGTGGTGTCGGCCGACGCCCACCTCGGACTGCGCGTGACCAACGGCGCGATGTTGTGCATCGCGGCGCGCGATCCGGAGTCGGTGCCCCCGGCGCTGCGAGCGCCGCTCCTGGCGGTCCTCGAGGCCAAGGTCCGCGAGAAGCTCCGCCCTTCGGACCGGGTGTACTGCACCGATTCGGAGGTGGTGGTGTGGTTGTCGTCCACCAACGCCGAGGGTGCGGAGCGCGCGGCGGCCCGCCTCGCGCCGGTGGTCGAGCGGGTGGCCGTCCCGAGCCTCGCCCGCGCCGAGGTCGCGTGCCGGATCGGGGTCTCGGTCGCGGACGTGGACGCCAACTCGTTCACCGAGCTGCTCGCCGTGGCGCGCCTGCGCGGCCAGTCGGCGACGCGGATCGCCGCGGCCTGACGCCGCCTCGACGCCGCCTCGCTCACCGACCGTGGGCCGGTGCAGCCCCCCTCGCGCTCCCCACCGTCGCAGCACCGGTTCACCGCCGTCGCCACGCTCGCCAAAATACCGCTCGAAGTTCGACATCGCCCCGCTCACCGACCGTGGGCCGGTGCAGCAAGACCCTCGCGGTTCGGCGTTCCGCCGTTGTGCCAAGCGCCGCCCTCGGTGGTCGGTTCGGTGACGCGGCGGGTGACGGGTCGGGTGGAATTGGCCGAGCGGAGCGCCGGGTCGCCGCTTGCGGCGACCCGGCGGGGGAGCGAGCGTCAATTCCACCCGACCCGGCAGGACCCGGGGCAGACTTCGTTCTGCCCCCCTCCACGCCAGGCGTTTGGCCCCCCGCCCCAAGCCGTCCCGCGCCCCCGGGTCGCCGCGTCTTGCCCGGCCCCCCGCCTTGACCGCCTCGTGGCAATTCCCTGACACCGGTTCGCGGGGTGGCCGGCATCTCCGGGTGTGCTCTGGTCCCTCTCCTGTGCGCTGACCCTCGAATGTGCCGGTGCGGCGTCGCCGTTGGACCGGGACCTGTGCCGCTACCGCCGCGCGAGCGCGGCCAGCGCAAGCGAAGCCCACGCCGAGCTCGCCGCGGTCGAAGACCCGGTGGTCCGCGGCGCCGGCGTGATCACCTGGATCCGTGCGCACCCCGACGCTCCGGCTGCCGACGCGTGGCCCCTGTGCAGCCTGCTGGTCGGCGGCGAGAGGAAGGCATGCGAGCGAAAGCTCAGCTCCGCACACCTCCGTCGGTAGCGGCGCTCCTGGTCGCCGGCGTGGTGGGGTGCGCCACGCCCCCGCCGGGGGATCCGTGCGACCCGTACCTTCCCGAGCCGGCGGTGTACGCCTTTTGCGTGCGGCGCACCACGCTCGCGATGCCCGTCCTCGCGGCCGGCGCCCGCTGCGACACGCTCCCGACCGAGCTCGCGGCGGACTGCCGCCACGCGTGGGTGCAGAGCGCCGTGGACCGCCCCGAGACCTCGCGCGACGAGCTGCTCGCGATGTGCGGCGGCCAGGCGGACTGCGCCTTCGAGGTCATCGACCGGCGATCGTCGCTCGACCCGATCCGGCAGGTGCGCGACTGCGACGCGTGGGCGGGCACGTACGCCGAGGACTGCGTGCGACACGCGCTCGACGTGTGGAAGGTGTCCCGGCCGGACGACGCGGCCGTCGCCGCCGTCGGCGAAGCCGCGCGCGCCCACCCGGAGGCGTTCGGCGCCGCGGTGGGGATCGTGCGGGCGTGCGCGGGGCGTATCGGGTCGGGGGGAGCCTCCGCCTCCGCGGAGCTCGGGTGCCCGCTCGAGCCGGTCGCGGCGGCGGCGTGCGTGGCCGCCGCGCAGGGTGTC
>SXOM01000176.1 GCA_005776735.1 Pseudomonadota bacterium | reverse complement strand
GCCCGGCGCTGGCGCCGACGTACACCGCCGCACGGAGGGCGCCGCCCGCTTCGCCGAGCGTGGCGGCGTCGAGCGTGAGCGCGCTGAACGTGGTGAACCCGCCGAGCACCCCGGTGGCCAGGAACAGGCGCGGGGTCCCCGCGGCGCCGCTGCCCACCACCGCGCCCATGGCGAACGCGCCGAGCACGTTGACCGCGAGCGTGGCTCCCCACGCCGGCCCCCCGGCGCCCGCGACCGCCAGGCCCGTGAGGTAGCGGCCCAGGGTTCCGAGCGCGCCGCCGAGCGACACCCACAACGCTGCCTGCACCGGGACACCTCCCTGCCGCCGGTATCCTCGTACGCAGGCCGTGGCGCCTGCGTCAGCCCGGTGGCGGGGGCTCGCCCGGCCATGCGCCGAAGAGCGCTTCGGCGTTGGCGGTCAGCACCGCCTCCAGCGCTTCCCCGCGCGCCGCTTCGACCGCGCGCACGATCACGACGAGGTCGGCGGGCTCGCAGCGGCCCCCGAGCGGGTGTGGGCGCTGGTCCGGCGCGTCGGTCTCGACGAGCAGCCGCTCGCGAGGCACCCGGCGGACCGCGGCCAACGGGCGGCGGGCGCCGGGGCGGGTCGTCGCTCCGGCGAACGAGAGGTGTAGGCCCGCCGCCACGTAGGCATCGACGAGGTCTGCGCCTCCCGAATAGCTGTGCATCACGCCGCGAACGGGGCCGAAGCGGCGCAGAAGGGGCGGCAGGCGGTCGTGGGCGCGCCAACAATGCAGGATCACCGGCAGGCCCGCCTCGTGCGCGACCGCGAGGTGCGCGATCAGCACGCGCTCCTGCACCTCCCAAGGCACGCCGACGGCGCCGTCCAGGCCACACTCGCCGATGGCGCTGGCGCCGTGCAATTGATCCGGGACCGCCTGGCTTCGGGGCAGCGCGTGGGGGTGGGTGCCGAGGGCAAAGCGCCAACCGTGCGTCTGCGCGAGACGACGGAGCCGCGTCCAGCCCCCGGACTCCACCCCGGGAACGAGCACCCCGCGCACGCCCACGGCCGACGCGCGGCGCATCACCTCGACACGATCGGCGTCGAACGCCGCGTCGTCGAGGTGCGCGTGGGTGTCGATCAGTTCGTCGTGCCCTGGACGCCGGTGTCGCCGCCGTAGGTGATCTTGAACTCGGCGCGGCGGTTCTGGTCGTAGGCGGTCTCGAACGAGCGCCCGTCGACCGGGCGCTCCTCACCGTAGCTCACCGACTTGACCCGGCTGGTCGCGACGCCGCGACCGAGCAGGTATCGGACCACGGCGTCGGCGCGCTTCTGGCCGAGCGCGAGGTTGTACTCGGTGGTGCCTCGCTCGTCGGCGTGGCCCTGGATCTCGAGGCGCAGGTCGGAGTACTGGCCCATGATCGTCGCGTTGGCGTCGAGCGCGGCCTTGCCTTCGGCGCTGAGGTCGGAGCTGTCGAAGGCGAAGAACACCTTGTTGAAGTTACGCGCCATCTCGGCGACGTGCTCGGGAACGGGCGCCTTCTCGGGGGCCTTGTCCGCCGGCGCGTCGACGGTGATCGGCGGGGGCTCCTCGGGCGGTTGGGGCTTGGGGCAGCCGACGAGGAGGCAGGGGAGCAGGACGGAAGCGGCGATGCGGAGCATGCGGGGTCTCCAGAGGGGGTGGAATCGCTAACCCGCCCGGGATCACGCGGCTTCCGGTGGGTGACCGCCAGAGACCGTGCGTGCGACGACGTGACCGATGGCGACGGGGTGATCGGGGCGGGCGGGCCTCATCGGGCGCCTGCCCGTCCTCCGCCTTTTTCGGGGAGGGGCTTTGCGGCGGGCGCGGCGTGGAATAGCTACGGCGCGGACTCGGAGTCTCCCCCATGAAGATCGCCGCCGGCTGCTTCGGATGCCTCGCGCTCGTGTTCTTTGCGCTCACCCTCCTCACGGGCACGATCCTCTCGGCGATCGCCGCGGCGGATCCTGGCCTCGCCGCCGACCTCGCGCCGGTCACCGCCTACGCGCAGTACATCAACGGTGGCTGCTGCTGCTTCAGCGGGTTCCTCGCGATCGTGCTGCTGGCGGTGGGCATGTCCCGCGGCAACAACGAAGCCGTCGAGTAGTCGTGCCCGAGGTGGGCCTGCCGCTCGGGGACACCTGGGCGGCGTTGCGCGACCTGAGGGTAGACGAATGTGCGGACGCGGGCCTCATCAACCACACGTGGTTGGTGGGCGAGCCGCCGCGTTTTGTGCTGCAACGGGTGAATCCGCTCTTCCGCCCCGAGGTGCACGACGACATCGAGGCGGTGACCGCCCATGTGCAGGCCCGGGGGCTGGCCACGCCGCGCCTCGTACGCACCGAGTCGGGCGCGTTGTGTGCGACCGCGGCCGATGGTGCGGCGTGGCGGCTGCTCACCTACGTCCCCGGACTGACCGTCCACAAGATGGACGGCCCCGCGCGGGCGTTCGCCGCAGGGGCGCTGGTCGGCCGCTTCCATCGGGCGGTCGACGACCTGGAGTGGGAGTACCGGCACGTCCGGGCCGGGGCCCACGACACCGCGCTGCACATGCAACGACTGGCCGAGGTGGTGACGGATGGCGCGGCGCTCCCCGTCGCCGAGGGGATTTTGGAGGGCTGGCGGGCGTGGCCCGGCCGCCTCGACCTGCCCGCGCGCCATGCGCACGGCGACCTGAAGTTGTCCAACCTCCGGTTCGACGCCGCGGGGTCCGGCGTGTGCCTCTTGGACCTGGACACGCTCTCCCGGCTCTCGCTCGACGTCGAGCTCGGGGATGCGTGGCGGTCGTGGTGCAACCCGGTCGGCGAGGACGGCACCGACACCCGCCTGGACCTGGAGCTCTTGTCGGCAGCGATCGCCGGCTACCGGTCCAGCCGCCCGTTGAGCACCGAAGAGGCCGAGGGCCTGTGTTTCGCGGTGGAGCGGATCGCCCTGGAGCTGGCGGCCCGCTTCTGCCGCGACGCCGTCGAGGACTGCTACTTCGGCTGGAACGGGGCCCGCTTCCCGAGCCGCGTCGCGCACAACCTGCACCGGGCCACCGGGCAGCTCAACCTCGCGCGGAGCGCGCGGTCGCAGCGCGGCGCGGTCGCCGCTGCGCTCGGAGCGTGACGAGCGCTGACCGTCTCGAACCTCGCCGCCGGCGGGTCGCGGCGGATACGCGGTCGCCATGATGCTCTTGGTCGCGCTCGCCCTGGCCGAGGACCCCGCCCCCGCGGTGGCGCCCACGTCGCCGGCCGAAGCCGCGCCCACCGAGGCCCCGCTGGTCATCGGCGACGACGAGGTCGACGAGACCATCCTGGTGACCGGCGAGCTCGAGGTGCAGAAGGCGCGCGAGGCGGTGGTGCTGCGGCTGCGGGACGAAGGCTACAAGCGGAGCGAGCGGGAGGGCGACTACACGGTCTTCAAGTCCGACACGCCGTACCATCCGCAGGTGTGGCTCCACGACGACGGCTGGGTATCGCTGCGCCGGCAGCCGCCGCGAATCCACTCCCCGGGCCACGCCTTCGCGGATCAGGGTTCGCCGCTGAACTACCTGTGGTGCGTGCCGACGTTGATGACCGCGTGCGTCTCGGTGGGGGGGTGGACCATCGGTCCGCGCAAGTACGGCGCGATCAAGAGCGACATCCTCGAGGCGACGCGGCCGGAGGTGCGCAAGCTCAACGACGCCATCGTGCGCAACCACCTGGGCCAGCGCATCTACAAGGACATCCCGACCGACCTCGACAAGCTGTGGCGGGACGCGAGCCAGCCGGCCGAGGTGCGTCGGCGGCTCATCTACCTGTACTGGGACAGCCGGCTGGAGAACGAGTCGGGGTTTGCGGCCAAGAAGGCCATCCGCTCGTTCATGCTCGGCGTGGTCCAGCCGAGCGCAGAGCCGTACACCGCCGTCGAGCTCGGCGGGCTCAACGCCGACCGCCAGAGCCTGGCCGCCCTCGAGCTCCCCGACCTCGGCACCGGCACTCCGCCCGAGTAGGGCGGGGGCGACGCGCCGCGACCGGGCGGGGGCGAGCGGCCGGGTCCAGCGCGCGTCGCGCTCCCACCGCCAAGCACGCGGCGGCGGCTACTTCGCCGCGACGGCGACGCTGTCCTGCTGCTCGGGCGGCAACGCGGCGTTGATCGCCTGGCGCACGTCGGCGATGTGCTGGTCGAGCGTCTCGGACCGCCACGCGGAGGTGTCGATGGCCGGCAAGACCTTGATGGTGACCACGCCGGGGTCGATGAACAGGCTGTTCTTGCGCCAGATGCGGTGTGCACCGCTGACCACGACCGGCACGACGGGCAGGCCGGTCGCAAGCGCCAGGTGCGCGAACCCCTTCTTGAACGGCAGGAGCCGGCCGTCCCGGCTGCGGGTGCCTTCGGGCCAAAGCCAGATCCCGAGGCCCTTGCCGCGGACCAGCTCCGCGACCTCGCGCATCGCCTCGAGCGCCCGTCCGTGGTTGCCACGATCGACGCGCAGGTGGCCGCTGAGCAGGTAGAGCTGGCCGAAGAACGGGTACCACACCACCTCTTTCTTCGCGACGCCGCACGTTCCGTAGGGCGCCAACCAGATGCCCAGGAAGATGTCCAGCGGCGAGGTGTGGTTGGATACGTAGATCGCGGGCATCGCGGCGTTCATCGCCGGTACGGGATTGCCCTGGATGCGCGTCCCGCACAACCAGACCACGAACCGCCCCATCGTGTGCCCGAAGAAGTTGCAGAACTTGATCCGCCACACCCGAGGGGGGAGGAACAGGCAGCCGACCGCGAAGAGCGGTGCCATGACGGCCATGACGGCCAGGCCCAGGAGCTGCCGCACGAGGCTGGTGAGCAGGAGCATCCGGCCACCTTCGCACGTCGAGGTCATGGCTTCGTCACCACCCGAGGAAAAGGGCGCGGCGTGGGTGGAGCGGTGCTATGCGTGGGGCCGTGCCGGTGTACCTCTCCCTGCCCGTGGCCAGGCTGCCGGGCGTGGCCCTCGACAATGCTCACCTCATCGAGCGGGTGCGCTCCACCTTCCGCGGCAACGCGCTCGAGTGGAAGGCGGTCGAGCGGGGCATCCGCCTGGTCTTCCAGAGCTGCGGGACCCAGGTGCGCTACCTGGAAGACGACGCGCCGGCCGAGCCGGGCCTGCACGCATCGAGGCGACTGGTCGAGGTGTTGGCGCTCCACGGCCGCGCGCCGTCCGACCTCGACACCGTGATTTACGGGTCCATCGCGCGCACGGTCTTCGAGCCGGCGATGGCGTGTGAGGTCGCCGCGCGGGCGGGGGCGACGTCCGCGTTGGCCTACGACGTGGTGGCCGCGTGTGCCGGTCCGATCCTCGCCATCGAGGCCACCGTGGCCAAAGCCGCGATCGACCCCACCTGGAAGCTCGGCGCGATCGTCAGCGCGTCGTTGTCGGAAGGGTTCCTCCGCTACGACATTCCGCGGCTGAGCGAGCTCGAGACGCTCGCCGCGGGGCTCACGATCGGCAACGCGTCGACCGCGATGCTGGTGGGCCGGGAGCCGTTCCGCCACGGCGGGCGCATCCTCGCCACGCACGCGTCGGGCGCGGTGCAGCACCACGCCCTGTGCAAGGTCCCGACGCGGGGCCACTTCCAGTCGGCGCGGGAGACGATCGTCGCGCTCGCGGCGATGGTACCTGCGCACGTGGCGACGATCCTGGGTCGCAACGGGCTGCGCGCCGAAGATGTCGACCTGTACGTGCTCCACCAGCCGTCCGACCGCGTCCTGCGTGGGGTGGCACGGGCCCTCGGGGTGCCGGCCGAGCGAGTGCCGCAACTGCACCACCTGCACGCCAACACCGAGGCGTCCTCGGTCCCGTTGGCGCTGCGTACGTTGCACGACCAGGGCCGCCTGCGCCCCGGCATGCGGGTGCTCATCGGCTCGGCCGCCGCCGGCTTCACGATGGCGAGTGCGCTCGTGCAGTGGGAGGGCTGAGCGCGGCGACGTTCACGGGGTGGTGGTCGCCGACGCGAGGCCCAGGAGCGTGAGCACGCCGGCGATCTTGACCACGATGCTACCGTCGAAGACGCCGAGCTTGTCGAGCATCAGCACGCCGACGGCGGTGAGGCTCTCGCCGGCGATGACACCGCTGGACACGGGCACCAGGGTCTCGTCCGACTTCGGGTCCTTCCGCGCGATCCACAACGCAGCGAGCGCACCGAGGAACATCGAGATCGTGTTCGCGCCCGGCGTGGTGAAGCCGAGGCCCACCCCGGCCGCGGACGGGATCCACTTTTTGTATTGGGGGAACTGCCGGTCGGCGAGCGCGAGCACGATGCCGAGGCTGGCGCCGATGGCGATGGAGAGCTGGGCGCTGGGGTGGAGTCGGTCCAGGCCCTGCGACAACATCTGCGCGACGCCCTTCCACGCGATGGCTGCCGGGGCCGGGTACTTCGTCCCGAAGACCTCCGGCCCGGTGATGAGCAGGTCCCACGCCGGCACGACGAAGAGGCCCCCGGCGAGCACGCCGATGAACTGCGCCCAGAACTGCTGACGGGGGTCGGCCTTCAGGACGTAGCCGCTCTTCAGGTCGGTCAAGAGGTCGGCGGCGTGGAGGCCCACCCCACCGGTCACGTTGGCCGTCATCAGGTTGGTGGTGGCGTTTCCGGGGTCGAGGATCCCGAAGGTGATCTGGGTGACCTTGCCGAGCGCGCCGGACGGAGTGGTGTCGGTCTCGCCGGTCACGCGGCTGGCGACGATCGCGATGAAGAAGGCGAGCACGACGGAGACCACACCGAGCCAGGGCTTGATGTCGAAGATCAGGTACTCGACGGTCACCACCATCGGGCCGAAGATGGCCACGCCGATGACGAACCAGCTCATCGGGACCTCGTGGTCGGCGAGCTCCGAGGCCTTCGCATGAAACGCGGCGAAGACGCTCTTGACGGCCGCCACCACGCTGCGCCACTGGAAGAAGAATGCGGTGAGGCTGCTCGTCAGCAACAACGAGGAGCCGAACCAGACGCTCCAGGTGGCGAGGTTCTTGTACCCGAGGTCCCAGAGCACGATGCCCCGCGAAAAGACGATGGGGCCGAGCACCAGGTAGTTGACGACGGCGCCGAGCATCATGCCCCAGGCGGCCCGCCAGCCCATGATCGCGCCCGCCGCGGCCAGGATGATGCTGGTATCGAGGTAGAAGGTGTACTTGTGCAGCGGGCGCGAGCGCAGGAGCGGCTCGGCGTCGAGCAGGCTGCGCGTGGACTCGGAGAGCCCACCCAGGAGCCCCGTCCGCCAGGACTCGGGCAAGAGCTCGAGTGGGGCCCCCAGCTTGAAATGGAGCTTCTGGGGGAGATTCCAGGGAATCCAGGCGGCGTGGGCCTCGCGGAAGAAGCCCACGAGGACCCCGGCGATCGCGCCGCGCCCGAGGAGCCTGGACTGCCGGCGTCCCTCTTCGCCGGCGTGCAGCGCCTTGAGCGTCTCGGCGGCGGCGATGCCGCTGGGGAACCGCAACTGCTCGACGTTGATCATCTGCTGCTTCATCGGGATGGCCATCACCACGCCGAGCAGGGCGATGGTGGTGATCCACGCGAAGAGCTGCCAGCCGCTCAGCCTCGTGGTGACGCCGTTCTCGGCGTCGATCATCATCAGCGCCGGGATGGCCGCGGTGGTGCCACCGCCGACCATGTAGCCGGCACAGCTCGCCACCGACTGCATCGCGTTGTTCTCGAGGATGCCGAACGCCGTGCGGACGATCCGCACGCGCAACAAGAGCGCGAAGATGGCCCAGGCGAGCACGCCCGAGGTGATGGCCACCCCGAAGCTCCAGCCGATGGTGAGCGCGGTGTAGAGGTTCGACAGGCACATCGCGCCGCCCAGCACGGCCCCGGCGAGGGCGGCGCGAACGGTGAGCTGGCGTTGGGGGTCCAGAGACATCGGCGCAGAATACAGAAGTTTTTTCTAAAGTCTGTGGCGCCATGACCGATGAGGGGGACGATGCGCGTTCCCCTGCACGTCGAAGGCCCGGAATCCAACAGGGTGGTCGCGCTGGTGCCGGTTGGCGGTGCCCCGCCGCCCGCGGTGGATGGTGAGCTGCGGGTGCTCCTGACCCCGGAGGGCGTCCGCGCCTGCGTGGAGGAGTGGTCGCCGGACGCGGTGGTCGTGGTGGAGCCCGACGGTCAGGCCCTGCCGCGCCTGGCCGGCCTCGGCGTGCCGCTGGTGCTCCTCGGGGGCGACACCCTCCCCGCGGCGGCCGTCGGGCGGCTCGGCGTCCACGCGTGGCTCCCCGCCAGCGCCACGCCCGACCAGGTGCGGCTCTCGGTGGCGGCGGCGGCCTCGCGGCGGCGCGAGGAGGCCGGCCTTCGGCGGCACGAGGAGCTCCTCCGGCACACGCTCGACCTCGCCTCCACGCTCGCGGCGTTGCGCACGCCGGAGGACGTGGTCGCGCAGGCGGTGGCCGGTTTCGCGGCGGTGATCGGCGGTCCCGTCCCCACCGGCGCCATCGTGGTGCGGCTCGGCGTTGACGACGCCCTGCGCTTCGCGGGGGTCGGGCGGCACGCCGGCCTTCGGAGCGACCTCGACCTCCCGGTGACCGTCGTCGAGGCGGTGGCGCGCGTTTTTGGGCGGGTGGACACCGTCGAGTGGGTCGACGGGGGGGTGGTCGTCGGCGTGGTGGGCGGCGGGTGGGTCTCCGGCGCGCTGTATGTGGCCGACGCCGAGCTGCCGCCGGGTTTCGGCACGTTGGGGGGCGTGATCGCCGGGCTGGTGGGGCAAGCGCTCAGCAACACCGTCCTGTTCCATCGCTCCAGTCACGACGCGATGACCGGCCTGTGTTCGCGGGCCTATGGGCTTCATCGGCTGGCGGAAGTATTGGCCCTCGCGTCGCGCCACCCGGCGCCCACCTGCGTGATGGTGCTCGACGTGGACCTGTTCAAGCGGGTGAACGACGCCCACGGCCACCAGGGCGGCGACGTTGTCCTCGCCGCCGTCGCCGACCTGATCCGCCGCACCATCCGTGGCACGGACCTCGCCGTGCGGCTCGGCGGCGAGGAGTTCCTCGTGGTCCTGCCGCAGACCGACGAGGCCGCCGCCGCCGCGGTGGCGGAGCGGATGCGGCGCGTCGTGTCGGCGTGGCGCGGGGAACACCAGGGGCGTGAGCTCGCGGTGAGCGTGTCGATCGGCGTCGCCGAGGCGTCGCCGGGCGAGCGCGACGTGGGCCGCCTCGTCGCGCGCGCGGACGACGCGCTGTACGAAGCCAAGCGGCAGGGCCGCAACCGCGTCGTCCGCGCGGGCTGAAGCCCGCGCCGGGGTCGGAGCGCGGCGCGGGCCGGACCCGTGTTGCCCTCGAGGACGGTCGCGCCGCGCCGCCCGCGCCGATACCTTGGCCGGGCCCCGGAGCACCCCCATGTCCTTCACCACCATCGGCGTCATCGGCGCCGGCACGATGGGCCACGGCATCGCCCACGTGTGCGCGCTCGCCGGCCAGAGCGTCGTCCTCTACGACCTCGACGAGCCCAGGGTCGCCGCCGGCCTGCGCAAGATCGCCGCCAACCTGGACAAGGGCGTCGAGAAGGGCAAGTTGTCCGCCGACGATCGCGACGCCGCGGTCGCGCGGATCGGCGGGAGCACGGCGCTGCGCGACCTGGGGGGGTGTGACGTGGTGGTCGAGGCCGTACCGGAGAAGCTGTCGCTGAAGCAGGAGATCTTCCGCGAGCTGGAGACCGTCCTCGCCCCGTCCGCCGTGCTCGCGACCAACACCTCCTCGCTGAGCGTGGCGAAGATCGCGAGCGCCGTGGCCGATCCGTCGCGCGTCATCGGAACGCACTTCTTCAACCCCGTGCACATCATGGCGCTGCTCGAGATCGTCGTGCACGACGGCACCCGCGACGACGTGCTGACGCGTACGCAGGCGTGGGGGCGCGCGATGGGGAAAGAGTGCATCACCGTCCGCGACTTTCCCGGATTCGCGACGTCGCGACTGGGCGTGTGCCTCGGCATGGAGGCGATCCGGATGGTGGAGCAGGGCGTCGCGAGCGCCGAAGACATCGACAAGGCGTTGGTCCTCGGGTACCGCCATCCCGTGGGCCCGCTCCGCCTCACCGACATGGTGGGCCTCGACGTTCGGCTCGCGATCGGCGAGTACCTCGCGCGCGAGCTCGGGAACGCGGCGTTCGAGCCGCCCGCGCTCATGCGGCGCATGGTCGCGGAGGGCCGGCTCGGGCAGAAGTCCGGGCAGGGGTTCTACCGGTGGGACAAGTAGGCCACGTCCGCACCCTGCACCCGTGCGCCCGCCGTGTACGACCGCCTTCCGGCGGTCGTACAAGGTGAACCCCCCGCCGCTCCTCCCGAAGCGGCGGGGGGTGTCGCCGGACAACCAAACGGCGTGACAATCTCTTCATCGTGCGGCAGAATGACGCACTTTAGGAAATCGTGATGTCGCGCTTCCCCGTCCCGGACCCCGAGGCCCTCCGCCGCCGGCTCACGCCGTTGCAGTGGGCGGTCACCCAGCGGGACGCCACCGAACCGCCGTTCCACAACGAGTTCTTCGACCACCACGAAGCGGGCGTCTACGTCTGCGTCGTGAGCGGAGAGCCGCTTTTCTCCTCGGCCGACAAGTTCGAGTCGGGCACGGGGTGGCCGAGCTTCGTGCGCCCGATCCACGCGTCGGCGGTGCAGGTGCGCGAGGACCGCGCCCACGGCATGCTCCGCGTCGAGGTGCGGTCCGCCATCGCCGACACGCACCTGGGGCACGTCTTCCCCGACGGCCCGCGCCCGACGGGGATGCGGTTCTGCATCAACTCGGCGGCGCTCCGCTTCGTGCCGGCGGCCCGGCTGGTGTTGGAGGGCTACCCCGAGCTGGTGGGGACGTTCGCCGAGGCGGTCCCCGCTGCGCTCGACAACGTGTGCGCCGTGCCCGGTGCCGGCGCCGCGGCCGGCTGTGAGGCGACCGTCGAGGTGGCGGTGCTGGCGGGCGGTTGCTTCTGGGGAATGGAGGAGATCCTGCGCCAGGTGCCGGGCGTCCTGCAGACCGAGGTCGGCTACACCGGCGGCACCACGCCCCACCCGGACTACCGGGCGGTGCGCACCGGGCGCACGGGCCACGCCGAGGCGATCCGGCTCGTCTTCGACCCGCAGGTGCTCTCGTACGAGGGCCTGCTCGAGGACTGGTTCTTCCTGATGCACGACCCGACGACGCCGGGGCGCCAGGGAAACGACGTCGGGAGCCAGTACCGCTCGGCCATCTTCACGACCTCCGATGCACAGGCACGTTCGGCCCGCGCGGTCATCGCGCGGGTCGCGGAGTCGGGGCAGTGGCTCGCCCCGGTGGTGACCGAGGTCGTTCCCGCGGGGGAGTTCACCCCCGCCGAGGATTACCACCAGCGGTACCTCGAGGGGAACCCGGGGGGCTACACCTGCCACTTCGTGCGGCGCCGGCGTGCGCGTCCGGGGTCGCCACAATAGCGTCGCGGCCATGCTCGTGGTGTGGTTCGCCGGGGCCTGCACGGCGGAGTCGGTCTTGTCGGGACAGACGGTCACCCACCATGGGCGGTGGGCCGTGGTGATCGCCGACGAGCTGGTGGACGCGGGCACACACCCGGTCGAGCTGACCGTCACCGAGGCCGACGCGGGGACGCCGGCCGACGGGCTGGCGGTGTACCTGCGCCCGGGGATGCCGGACATGTCGCACCTCGAGCCCGTCACCTACCTGGAGGGGGTCGGCGAGGGGCGCTACGCGGCGGAGCTCGAGCTCGCGATGCCGGGCGTCTGGTCGCTGGTGGGGTACGTCCAGGACGGCGACGCCGCCGAGTCGTTCACGCTGGTCATCGAGGCGTTGCCGTGATCCTCGCCGTCGTCGGCGCGGCGGCGGCCGCGAGCTGCTGCAGCGGGGCCGGTCTGCGGCCGGCCTCGCTGGCGTCGTGCGACGCGCTGGCGGTCGACGTCGGAACGCACGGTCGCATCGAGACCGGTGGCTGGGCGTCGTCCGGTCGATGGTTCCCCGCTGGCGACGACGGCGGTGGGAGCGCGCAGGTCGGCGTGTCGATCCTGGGGCGACTCGCGCCGTGGTTGACCGTCGGCGGGCGCCTCCCGCTCGGGCTGGTCGGCGAGCGCGTGGACGGCGTGGTGGACCTGCAGCCGGGGCTCGGCGATGCGCTGGTGTGGGCGGGGGTGGAGTCGGCCTGGGAAGGGCCGATGTCGCTCGGGCTCGACCTCGGCGCGACCGCCTGGAGCGATGACGAGGAGCTCCCGGTGGCGCTCGCGGTCTCGGGACGGGTCGCGGTCGACCTTGGGGCGTGGCGGGTTTTCGGCGCGCTCGGCGCACGGCACCGGGTGGTGGGGCTCGCGCCGCCCGAGCTCGACGCCGGCATCGACACCGACCGGTCGCTGGGGGGCCGGCTGCGGTTGGGCGGCGGCGTGACCGTGGAGACTGCGTGGGGCGGTATCCCGGGCTACTCGGTGCTCGTCGGCCCGTCGTTGGCGTGGGCCGGCGACGCCGACCAGGTCGTGTTCTCGGTCCGGGGCGGGGTCCCCGTCGATCACCTCGGCCGGGCCGATGTCTCCGTGGTCACCGCGGCCGTGGACTGGTACCACGTGCTCCGCCGGACGAGCCCGTGACCCTCGCCTGGCTCCTGGCGTGCGCGGGCAGCGCGACGTCCTTGCCCACCCCGGTTCCCGTCGTGGCGTGGCTCGCGCCCGAAGATGGCGCCGAGCTCGATGCGGGCGAGGTCGCCGCGTCGGTGTACGTGGAGGACTTCTCGTTGGTGGACCTGGCCAAGCACAACGACGGCGTCGCGATGGGCGTGCTCGTCGTCGCGGTGGACGGGGTGGAGGTGGGCCGCTTCGGAACGACGACGCTCGCGCTCACGCTCGCGGCGGGCGAACATGAACTGATCGCGACGTTGGTGTACGCCGACGGCGACCCGGTGACCGTGGCGGAGGGAGCAGGGTGTGCCGAGGGCGACGAGGGTGGCTGCGAGCCGGTGCAGGACGTCGTTTCGGTGACGGTGGACTGAAGTCAGCCGCAGATGCCGAGAGTACACCGCGGCAGGGGGCGAAGGGAGGCTCCGCCGACCGGAGCACCCGGCGCCGCCGCAGGCGGCGGCCGCCCTCGTCCTGCCCCCCTTCGGAAGCTGGCAACCGAGGCGGTGCGGGTTAGCTGTACGGCCGCTCACAACCTCCCGGAGCAAACAATGTCGCCGCAGTGGAGCGCCGCCCTGGCGTTCGTGCTCGTGGCCGCGGCCGTCGCGGTGGGCACCCTGGTCGCCTCGCGGATCTTCGCGGTTCGGGCCCGCAACAAGCCGCCCTCGCGCGAGCTGACGTACGAGTGCGGCGAGGAGCCGGAGGGGTCGGCGTGGGTCCGCTTCCACCCTCGCTACTACGTCGTGGCGCTGATGTTCGTGGTCTTCGACGTCGAGACGGCGTTCATCCTGCCGTGGGCGCTGAACCTCGGCCCGGTCGACGGGGGCACGCTCCTGGTGGAGATGGCGATCTTCGTCGGCATCCTGCTGCTCGGATGGGGGTACGCGGTCCGCAAGGGGGCGTTGACATGGCAGTAGACGAGCGCGGGCAGGCCTTCACCCACCCGGTGTATGCGTTCCTCGAGAAGTTGCCGGGCATCTCGCTCGGCCTCACCACCGCCGACCAGCTCCTCACCTGGGGTGCGGCCAACTCGCTTTTCATCTTCCCCATGGCCACGAGCTGCTGCGGCATCGAGTTCATGTCGGCGTCCAGCGGACGCTTCGACCTCGACCAGATCGGCAGCATCCCCCGCGGCACCCCGCGCCAGTGCGACGTGATGGTGATCGCCGGCACCATCACCGTGAAGATGGCCCCGCGCGTGAAGAAGCTGTGGGATCAGATGCCCGAGCCCAAGTGGGCCATCGCCATGGGGTCGTGCGCCATTTCGGGCGACTTCTACCGGGACATCTACAGCGTCGTCCCGGGCGTGGACACGTTCATGCCGATCGACGTGTACGTGCCCGGTTGCCCGCCCAACCCGGACCAGCTCTTCGAGGGCATCCGCCGGTTGCAGGAGAAGATCCGCCTGAAGCGGGCGGGCGAGTGGACCGAGCCCGAGCTCCGGCCCGACACGCCCGGCTTCAAGGTTCCCTCCCTGCCCCGCGTGGGCGACCCCGCGCGCGATGCGTCGCTCGACGAGGCGCAGCTCGACGCGGTGATGAACCTCGACCCCGGCGGCATGCTCCGCCGGTCGGAGGGCTGAGATGCCCGTTCCCGACGACGTCGCCGCCAAGCTCGAAGCGATGGGCCTGGCGCCCGCCGACCCCGTGGCGGTCGATCGCCAGGGTGTCCTCGCCCTCGCGGCCCTCTTGAAGAACGAGCTCGGGTTCACCTACCTGTCGTACTGCGCGGCCGCACATCGGCCGGCCTCGGAGTCCGAGCCCGACCGCACGGTGGTCGAGTACCGGGTGCGCCGCCTTCCCCGCGACGAGGTCGCGTTCGCGGTGGTGGTGCCGACGGGCGAGTCCACGCCGTCCTTGTGTGCGCTCTACGCCGGCGCGGACTGGCAGGAGCGCGAACAGTACGACCTGGTGGGCACCGTCTTCGCGGGCCACCCCGACCTTCGCCGCATCATGCTGCCCGAAGACTGGGAGGGTCACCCCCTGCGCCGCGACTATGCCATCGACACGAGGCACCACCCATGGCGGTAGCCCATCACGAAGGCGCCGCCGTTGCGCCGGTCGGCCCGGTTCCGACGGTGGTCCGCCCCTGGCCCGACCCGTACCTCGACCCCGAGACCCACGAGGCCGAGGGCGACCTGATGGTGATGAACCTCGGGCCGCAGCACCCGTCCACGCACGGCGTCTTCCGCGTGAAGTTGTGGTTGGACGGCGAGGTGTGCATCAAGGCGGTGCCGTACCCCGGCTACCTGCACCGCGGCGTCGAAAAGCTCTGTGAGAAGCTGAGCTACGTCCAGATCCCGCCGATCGTCGACAAGAACGACTACGTCTCGCCGTTCATCAACGAGCTCGCGGTGTGCATGGCGTTCGAAGCGCTCAACGCCGTGGAGCCCCCGCGGCGCAGCCAGTACCTCCGCACGCTCGGCGCCGAGATGCAGCGCGTCGCAAGTCACCTTCTGTGGTTGGGCACCTTCGGGATGGACATGGGCGGCGCCCTCGGCGGGGGCGCCAGCGTGTTCATGCACTGTTTCCGCGAGCGCGAGACCATCCTCGACTGCTACGAGCTTTGGACCGGGTCGCGCTTCCACTACAACACGCTCACGGTCGGCGGAAACCGGCACGACGTCCCGGCGGGGTTCGCCGAGCTGGTCAAGCGCACCTACCGGGCCATCCGCGACCGCGCGCACGAGTACGACGCGATGTTGGTCGACAACGCCATCTTCCGCGCGCGCACCGTCGGCGTGGGGCGGGTCGACGCGCAGCTCGCCATGGAGCTCGGCGTCAGCGGCCCGATCCTGCGGGCCTCCGGCGTCGACTGGGACCTGCGGCGGGACCAGCCGTACGCCGCGTACGGCGAGGTGCAGCTCAACGTGCCGGTGCGCTCCGGCGGCGACTGCCTGGCCCGCTACGAGGTGCGCATGGCCGAGCTCCTCGAGAGCATCCGCATCGTGCTCGACCTCGTCGACGGCATCCCCGAAGGGCCCATCGCCGCGCTCAAGCCCGTGAAGCTGCCTGGCGCCTTCAAGGGCAAGGCAGGACAGGCGTACGTCGCGGTCGAGAGCCCCCGTGGCGAGCTCGGGACCTGGGTCATCGCCGACGGCTCCGACAAGCCCTACCGCTGCAAGATCCGGCCACCGTCCTACCACGCGATGTCGCTGCTCCCCTACCTCGCGCCCGGGTCCAACCTGTCGGACATCATCGTCACGCTCGGGTCGCTCGACCCCATCCTCGGCGAGGTCGACCGATGATCGAGAACCCGTGGGTATGGGGCGCGGTGTCGGGCCTCGTGGTGGTCAACGTCTTCATGGGTGTGGCGGCGTGGTCGATCTGGTTCGAGCGCAAGTTCGCCGGCCGGATGCAGAACCGCCCCGGCCCCACGCAGGTGGGTCCGTTCGGCCTGCTCCAACCGGTCGCCGACCTGCTCAAGCTCCTCCAGAAGGAGGACATCACGCCCAAGAATGCCGACGCGGTGCTGTTCAACATCGCCCCGCCGCTCGGCCTGTTGACGGTCCTCGGGGGCATGGCGGTCTTCCCGTGGGGCCCGGGCGCGTGGGTGCCGGCCGACCTCGACGTCGGCATCCTGTTCACGTTGTCGATCGCCTCGTTGATGACCATCCCGGTGTGGATGGCGGGCTGGGCGAGCAACAACAAGTACGCGCTGATCGGCGGCATGCGCGCCGCTGCGCAGGCGGTGAGCTTCGAGGTGCCGCTTCTCCTCTCGGCGCTCGTGCCGATCATCCTCGGCGGCAGCTTCAAGCTCGGGGACATCGTGGCGGCCCAGGCCGACGGCGCGTGGTTCGCGTTGTGGCCGCCGGGTCCGGGCGCGGTGGCGTTCTTGCTGTTCCTGCTGTGTTCGTTGGCCGAGGCCAACCGCATTCCGTTCGACATCCCCGAGGCGGAGAGCGAGCTGGTGGCGGGCATCACCACCGAGTACATCGGCATGAAGTTCGGCCTGTTCTACCTGGCTGAGTACATGCACACCCTCATCGGGAGCTTCCTCGGTGCGGCCCTTTTCCTGGGCGGGTGGGACGGCCCGGGGCCGGACGGCGTGCACTGGCTCGTCGCCAAGGGCCTCGGGCTCTTCGCGCTCATCTTCTGGATCCGTTGGTCGCTGCTGCGGTACCGCGCCGACCAGTTCATGAGCGTGTGTTGGAAGATCCTCGTGCCGGTGGCCCTGTGCACCGTGTCGGCCGCCGCCGTCTGGAAGGTGTACGCATGAACGCCTTGTTGACCGCCTGGGCGGCCCTGCGCGTCACCGGGTTGAACCTGTTCCGCGCCATGAACACCGAGCCGCTCCCGTGGCACGGCGGTCGCGCCCGGCCCGAGCGCTTCCGCACCTCGTTCGCGCTGGTGCACAACGAAGACGGCGACGAGGCGTGCATCGGCTGCAAGATGTGCGAGAAGATCTGCCCGTCGCAGATCATCACGGTCGTGCCGGGGGGCCGCGCGCCGTCCCCGAACACCGGGAAGCCGCGTGGCACCGCGAAGGACTTCGTCCTGGACATGAACGCCTGCATCCACTGCGAGCTGTGTGTGCAGGTCTGCCCCGAGGACGCGATCCTGATGCTCCGCGTTCCGGAGACCCCCGGCTACACGCGGGAGGACCTCGTCCTGACGATGGACAAGCTGTACAAGAACGAGCCGCTCGAGAAGTCCTGGGGCACCGGCGCCCGGCTCGTGGGCATGCAGGAGGCCGGTCAGCCGAAGCCGGCGCCGAAGCCGGCGCCCGCGGCGAAGGCCGCACCATCCGAGGCGGCGCCGCCTTCCCCGGAGGCGGGGTCATGATCGACTGGGTGCTCTTCGTGGTGCTCGCGCTGGTCACGCTCGGCGGGGCGCTCAAGGTGGTGAGCGCGGAGGACCTCGTCCACGTCGTCTTGTGGCTCGCGGTCACGCTGTTGGGGACCGCCGGCTTCTACGCGATGCTCGACGCGGGCTTCCTGGCGGCGATCCAGGTCTTGCTCTACACCGGCGGGGTCATCACGCTGATGCTCTTCGCGGTGTTGCTGGTGCGGCGCGAGGGCGGGCACATTCCCGCGGGTGGCGTGGCCGAGCCGGCGCGTGCCGGTGTGGTCGCGCTGGCGACTGCCGCACTCTCGGGGTTCGCGATCGTGCGCGGGGGCCTCCTCGAGGGCGAAGCGTACCGTCTGGAGCCGAAGGCGTTGGGCCAGGTGCTGCTGGGGCCGCTCGCGCTGCCCTTCGAAGCGCTCTCGGTCCTGCTCCTGGCCGCAATGGTGGGCGCCATCGTGCTCGCCCGGAGGAAGGACGCATGATGGGGCCTGGATTGTCGGCGTACCTCCTCGTTGCGGCGGCGATGTTCGGCGTGGGGCTCTACGGTGTGCTCAGCCGTCGCAACCTCGTCGCCATCGTCGTGTCGGTCGAGCTCATGGCCAACGCCGCGAACTTGAACCTGGTCGCATTCTCGCGCTTCGGCGGCCACCCGTGGGGGCAGGCCCTGGCACTTTTCGGGCTCGCGCTCACGGTCGCCGAGGTCGTCGTCGGCCTGGCGCTGGTGGTGCTGGCGGCCCGGAGTCACACGAGCCTCGATGTCGACGCGATGTCGAGCCTGAAGGGCTGATCGATGAGCTACGCCATCCTCGCCATCGTCGTGCCCGCAGCGTCGTTCCTGGTGCTCGCGCTGGTCTGGCCCCTGCGTCACACCGGTCGGCCGGCGGCGTGGCTCAGCACCGCTGCCGCGCTCGTGTCGTTGGCCTGCGCGGTGCTCGCGCTCGGAGAAGCGCCGGCCATGGGCGCACCGCCCGAGCTCTTGACGTGGCCCTGGTTGGTCCGCGGCGGCGAGGTCATCGCCGACGTCGGCTTCCGCCTCGACGGCGTGTCCGCGCCGATGCTCGTCGTGGTCACGTTCGTGGCCGCGTGCGTGCAGGTGTACTCGCTCGGCTACATGGCCGAGGAGCCGCCCGCCGCGCTCGGGCGCTACTACACGTGGCATTCGCTGTTCATCGTCGCGATGGGCGGCCTCGTCATCGCGCCCAACCTGCTCCAGCTCGTCGCCGGCTGGGAGCTGGTGGGGCTGTGCAGCTACCTGCTCATCGGCTTCTACTGGCGCAAACCCTCGGCGGGAAAAGCGGCCGTCAAGGCGGTCTGGGTCACCCGCTTCGCCGACATCGGGCTGATGCTCGGCCTGGTGCTGCTGTATGTCCAGACCGGGGGCTTCTCCTGGGAGGCGCAGGCGGCCACCTCCGCGGTGGCGGCGTTCCTGTTCCTCGGCGTGATGGGCAAGAGCGCGCAGGTGCCGCTGCACGTGTGGTTGCCCGATGCGATGGAGGGGCCGACGCCCGTGTCGGCGCTCCTGCACGCCGCGACCATGGTGGCGGCGGGGGTGTTCCTCGTGGTCCGGTGCTGGCCGCTCTTCGAACACGCAGACACGCTGCTCCTGGCGATGTCGTGGATCGGGGCGATCACCGCCCTGGTCGCGGCGGTCACCGCCACGGTGCAGACCGACATCAAGAAGATCCTCGCCTACAGCACGTGCAGCCAGCTCGGGTACATGGTGGCGGGCCTTGGGTCCGGTGAGATGTTGGGGGGCTACTTCCACCTCACCACCCACGCGTTCTTCAAGGCGCTCCTGTTCCTCGGCGCTGGCTCCGTCATCCACGCGGTGCACAGCAACGAGCTCGGCGACATGGGCGGGCTCGGGCGCAAGACGCGCACGACGATGGTGCTCTTCGGCATCGGGACCTTCGCGCTCGCCGGCCTGCCCGGCCTCTCGGGGTTCTTCTCGAAGGACCTCCTGCTCGAGCAGGTGGCGCACGCGGGGCAGTACGGTCCACTGGCGATCCTGCTCTTCGTCGCCGGGCTCACGCCCTTCTACATGATGCGGGCGTGGTGCCTGGCGTTCCTCGGCGAACCTTCGCCGAAGGCCGCGCACGCCCACGAGTCGCCGGCGGTCATGCTCGCGCCGATGGCGGCGCTGGCGGTGCTCGCGGTCGGTCTCGGCTACGCGGGCGGCCCCTTCGGCGCGATGGTGGGTGAGCCGTACACGTTCCACCTCACCCCGGTCGGCATCATCGCCACGGTGGTCGGCCTGAGCGGGCTCGGTCTGGGCTACGCGAAGTATGGCCTGGGCAAGCTGCAGGGGCTCGAGGTGCCCGCGCTCGCGGCGGTCGTCCGCGCGGCGCCGGTCGACACGTTCTGGGCCCAGGCGTGGAGCCGGGGGCTCTTGCCGTTCGCCAAGGCGATCGGCTGGTTCGACCGCTACGTGGTCGACGCCCTGGTCAACCTCACCGGGTGGGTGGCCATCGTGGCGGCCGAGCGGGCCCGCACGATCCAGACGGGACGCGCCCGTGACTACCTGTACGCGGTGGCGCTGGGTGCGGTGGTCGTGGCCGCTGCCGGCACGATCGGGGGGATCTCCTCATGAACGGCTTCCCCTGGCTCGCGCTCACCGTTCTGGCCCCCCTGGTGGCGGGCGTGGCGCTCCTGGCCGTGCCGGCCCAGAGCCGCGGCACGGTGCGCGTGGTGTCGGTCTTCAGCACGCTCGTCTCGTTGGTCGCTTCGGTCAAGGTCGCGCTGGCCTACGATCTCGCCGCCGGCGGCGTGCAGCTCCGCGAGAGCCTCCCGCTCCTGCCCAGTGTCGGGATCGGCTGGGAGCTCGGCGTCGACGGCTGGGGGGTCACGCTCCTGTTGTTGACGGCGATCACCATCTTCGCGGGCGCCTGCGCGACGTGGACGCTCGAAGACCGCGACAAGGATTTCTACATCCTGCTCCTGGTGCTCGTGGCCGGGGTCTTCGGGGTCTTCGTCAGCCTCGACCTGTTCTTGTTCTTCCTGTTCTACGAGATCGCGGTCTTGCCCATGTACCTGCTCATCGCCATCTGGGGGTCGAGCAAGGAGGTCAAGCGGCTCGGGCCGTTCGCGTTCCTGTGGGATCGGCTCGACGTGGGCGGGCGCGAGTACGCGGCGATGAAGCTCACGCTCATGCTGCTCATCGGCTCGGCGGCGATCCTCGTCGGCATGTTCGCGATGGTGCAGGGCTCGGGCTCCTCCAGCTTCAACATGCTCGAGATCGCCGAACGCGGCGTGCCCGAGTCGGTCCAGCTCTGGGTTTTCCCCGCGTTGTGGCTCGGGTTTGGCACGCTCGCCGGCGTCTTCCCGTTCCACACGTGGTCGCCCGACGGCCACGCGAGCGCACCGACGGCGGTCTCCATGCTCCACGCGGGCGTCCTCATGAAGCTCGGCGCGTTCGGGGTGATGCGGGTCGGCATGGTCTTGTGCCCCGAGGCGACGGTCACCTGGGCGCCGTTGGTGGGCGCGGTCGCGGTGATCAACGTCGTGTACGGGGCGCTCGGCGCGGCCTCGCAGAGCGACTTGAAGTACATCGTGGCCTACTCCAGCGTGAGCCACATGGGCGTGGTCATGCTCGGTGCGGCGACGCTCACCCCCGAGGGGTGGAACGGCGCGGTGTACCAGATGTTCGCCCACGGCCTGATGACCGGGCTCCTCTTCGCGCTGGTCGGGCTCATCTACGGGCGCGCCCACGACCGCGAGATCTTCGGGATGGGGGGCTTCGCCAAGGTGATGCCCGGCGTGGCGGTCTTCTTCACGCTGGCGGGGCTCTCCTCGCTGGGCATGCCCGGCTTCGCCGGGTTCATCGCGGAGTTCCAGGTCTTCATGGGGGCGCTGGCCGCGGGTCACTGGGTGTGGGCCCTGGCGGGCATCGTCGGCGCGTGGATCACGGCGGTCTACGTGCTCCGCGCGACGCGGGCGATCTTCTGGGGTGAGGGGCCGCCGGCGCGGTTCCACGAGCTCAGTGACGCCAAGGGTGTGGAGTGGGTCGCGCTGGTCGTGCTCGGCACGTGCCTGCTGGTCTTCGGGTTGTGGCCGCGGCTCCTGCTCGACTACATCGACGTCGGCACGCTCCAGCACCTCGCCGCGTTCGGGGGGGCCTCCTGATGGGTACGCTCTTGATCCCGCTTGCGGTGGTGGTGCTCGCGGTGGTGGTGCTCCTCGCCGACCTCGCCCCGGCCAAGGGCGATTCGCGCGGGGTGGGGTCGCTCGCGGCGCTCGGTCTCCTGGGCATCTTCGGGCTCACCTGGGTGGCCCCCCAGGGCGCGGCGTTCATGGGCACCTGGGTCACCGACGCGTTCACGACCTACGTGCAACGCCTGGTGCTCGCGGCGGGTGCGCTCGCGTGCATCGGGAGCATCGACCACGCCGACGCACACTTCCCGCGCCGGCAGGGCGAGTACTACCTGCTGCTCCTCGCTTCGATCTTCGGGATGACGCTGCTCGCCGGCGCGCGGGAGCTCGTGCTCCTGCTCGTCGCGTTCGAGACGATGGGCGTCCCCCAGTACGTCTTGGCGGCGATGCACAAGGACCGCAAGGCGGGCGTCGAGGGGGCCACCAAGCTGTACCTCACCGGGGCGTTGTCGGCGGGGCTCACCATCTACGGGGCGAGCTTCCTCGTCGGGGCGTCCGGCTCGACCTTGCTGGTCGACCTCGTGTCGGCGCCAGCGTCCGCCGCGTCGTCGGTGGGGGCGTTGCTGGTGCTGGCTGGCGTTGCGTTCAAGCTCGGCGCGGTGCCGTTCCACATGTGGATCCCGGACACCTACCAGTCGGCGCCCACGCCGTTCGTGGCGTTCTTGTCCGTGGCGCCGAAGGTCGCTGCGGTGGCGGCCCTGGTGCGGATCTCGTGGGCCGACGGCACGTCCGCGCTCGCGGTGTGGGCGCCGCAGCTGCTGGTGCTCGCGGTGCTCACGCTCACGGTGGGCAACCTCTT
This sequence comes from Pseudomonadota bacterium, assembly GCA_005776735.1. Classification (GTDB taxonomy): domain Bacteria; phylum Myxococcota_A; class UBA796; order UBA796; family SXON01; genus SXON01. The sequence continues at coordinate 1,272 of SXOM01000176.1, read as the reverse complement.
TGCGTTGCCCCAGACCAACGTCCGCCGCCTGCTCGCGTGGTCCGGTGTCGGCCACGCGGGCCTCTTGCTCCTGGCGTTGGCGCTGGGCGACCTCGACGGCGTCGGCGCTGCGTTGTTCTACCTGGCGACCTACGTCTTCGGGAACATGGGCGCCTTCCTGATCGCTGAGGCGGTGGCGCCGGCGGCGGGAGAGTCGGTGGCCGACTACGCGGGCCTCGCGCGGCGGTCACCCGGGCTGGCCCTGGCGATGCTCCTGTGCCTGCTTTCGCTCGGCGGCATCCCGTTCGTGGCGGGCTTCTGGGGCAAGCTGCTCCTGTTCCGCACCGCGTGGCTCGCGGGCCACGGGGCCCTCGTGTTCTACGGTGCCCTCTTGGCGGTGGTGAGCCTGTTCTACTACCTGAAGGTGGCACGCGCGATGTACGTCGAGCCCCCTCGCGACGCATCGCCGGTGGTGGTGCCGCGGGCCACGCTGCTGGCGATCGTGCTGGCGCTGGTCGGCGTGGTCGGCCTGGGCCTGATGCCGTCGGGTGCGTGGGATGGCGCAGTTGCGGCGGGCGAGAGCCTCCGCCAGGGCCTCGTCGCCGCCGGCAGGTAGCGCCTGGGGGCGGTGGCCCGCGACCGGCCTCGGGTCGAAGGGGGTCCGGCGGCCCCCGCGCGGCGCCGGTCGATGCTCACCTCTTCGCGCATCGCGCCGAGAGACGCCGACCCGCGTCCCCGGGCGCCGCGTCCTTGCCCGGCGGCTGGTGCGGTTCGCCGCCGTTGCACGCCCACCCAACCCGCTCGAAGTTCGGCGCCGGATGCAGCCAGCCCGTAGCGGTTCGGCGTCCTGCCGTTGTGCCAAGCGCCGCCGCTCGGTGGCCGGCTCGGTGACGCGGCGGGTGACGTCGGCCAGCACCCCGACGCGCTTCGCGCGCCGGGGGCCCGCCGGCCGACCTTCCCAAGCGATCGTCGGTGAGGCGGCCCGCCCGCGGACCGGTGGCGGGCGGGCCGCCATGGCGCGTCACCTCGGCGAGGCGGCAGGACCCGGGGGTGACCTCGTTCTGCCAAACGCCTCGTCAGGCGTTTGGCCCCCCGCCCGAGAGACGCCGACCCGCGTCCCCGGGCGCCGCGTCCTTGCCCGGCGGCTGGTGCTGTAGAGTCCGGAAAGTCTGGCGGGTTTTGTCCGGAAAGTCTGGCGGACGGGTGAGTGTCACCCGGCGGCCGAACGGCCGCAAGGCCGAGCAGCCGAAGACGAGGTTGGTAGTGGTTCCACCGCCGGTGCGTCGGTCGTCG
>SXOM01000175.1 GCA_005776735.1 Pseudomonadota bacterium | reverse complement strand
CAGGCTCGGCTCGAACGCGTCCTTGGTGATGAGGCCCACCTCGGCGAGGTTCTCGTCGTAGCGGTGCTGCCCGACCTCACGCTTGTTCCACTTCAGGATGAAGTTGGTCGTGGGGACCGACACCACCTTGCCGGCGTAGGTGTTGAACGCTTACTTGCCGGGCAGGAGCGCGTCGCTCCACACGCCGCGCTCGCCGCGCGTCACCAGCTCGCCGTGCTTGTAGGACTCGCCGCTCACGTCCTTGCCGGAGGTGCCGGTGTACGACACGACGACGCCGACGGTGCCGACCTCGATCACCGTCTTGGGGATGAGCTCGACCGTCGCGAAGAGCCGGTTCACGTACCAGGTGCCCTCGACGAGCACGTCGAGCTGGCGGCCGCGACGGCCGCCCGCCGCGATGAAGCGGTCGGGGTCCTGGAAGCGGTCGTAGTCGCCCACCGGGGGCGCGGCGATGATCTCGCCGCGCTCCAGCGCGGGACCGTCGTGCACGGTCACCACGCCCACCCGATCGTCCGCGCCGCGGATCACCACCGGCGAGAAGCCGTCGCGCTCGGCGATGAGCTGGGACATCTGACGGAAGCGCGCCGCGTCGTCGGCCGCCATCGGCAGCGCGTAGATCGTCTCGTCGACGAAGACCGCGAATTGCGCGAGGTTCACCGCCCAGGTGCCCTCACGCAACAGGCGCCGCTGCGGGCCGCGCTGGCCGCCGCCCGCCAGGAACGCACGAGCGTCCTGGAAGTCGTCGGCGCCGGCCGGGTTGGCCGCGAGCGACTGGTTGGGCGCCAACGGCGCGCCGTCACGGGCGTAGAGGTAGCCGACGCGCCCCTGCGGGATGGTGACCAGCGGCACGACGTGCACGCGGTACTGGAAGGGCACGAAGAGGTGCCAACCGCCGCGCAGCAGCTCGGCGCGGAAGCCCGCCTCCTGGCCGAGCGCCAGGAAGCCCTGACGCACCGACCCGTGGCGGAAGGAGAACAGCTTCTCGACCACCCCCGCCTGGTGGTTCGGGATGTAGCGGATGGTCCCCGTGACCCGCAGGATCACGAAGAAGAGCAGGGCCCCGACGCAGAAGGCGCCAAGGGAGAAGAACAGGTCCATGGTTCGCAGTTGGGCGGAGGGAAGTTCGTTCCGCACCGAGACTCAAGCTAAGACCACTTTTGTCAAGGAGATGTCAAACAGGACTTTTGCAGCCCCTTACTGGCGAGTGTCTCATTTGGCACGGTTGATGCATCCGGGGTTGGCGAACACCTCCGCGGCCAGTCGCGACCGCTGGAGCTTGCCGAGCGCGTTGCGCGGGAGCGCTTCCACGAAGACCACCTGCCGCGGGCGCTTGAGCCCACTGAGGCCCAGCGCGGCCCGCTCCAGCGCCCGCCGCACCTCCGGCTCGGGCAGCGAGCCGTCGGCGACCACCGCAGCGGCCACGACCTCGCCGAGGTCGTCGTCGGGCACGCCGCACACGCCCACCATCGCCACCCCGGTCACGCCGGCCAGGACGGCCTCGACCTCCGCGGGCGCGACGTTCACCCCGCCGACGATCACGAGGTCCTTCTTCCGCCCCACGATGCGCAGGTAGCCGTCGGCGTCGAGCTCGCCGGCATCGCCGGTGCGGAAGTAGCCGTCGGCGGTGAACGCCGACGGATCGGGGCGGGGCCAGTACCCGCCGAAGACCCCCGGCCCCCTCACCTGCACCTCGCCGTCGACCACGCGCACGTGGGTGTCGCGGAGCGCGGTGCCGACGCTCCCGGCGCGCCGATCGCCGCGGCCGGGGTTGCTCGTGATCATCACCGTCTCGGTCATGCCGTACCGCTCGAGCACCCGCCGCCCGAGGGCGGCGTGGATCGCGTCGCTGAGCGCCGCCGGCAGGCCGTCGCTCCCGCTCACCCACAGGCGCACCCCCGCATAGCGGGCCGGCTCGGCCTCCATCCCCGGCAACCATCGGCGGTAGTAGGTGGGGACCCCGAAGACGTGCGTGATCCCCGCGGGCGGGGGCTCGACGCGGAGGTGCTCCTCGAGCTGCACACACGCGCCGCGCAACCAGGTTCCGTGGAGACCGAGCACCAGGCCGTGCGTGTGGAAGCAGGGCAGCATGAGCCAGAGGACGTCGTCGGCGCCGAGCTCCCAGCGCTCGGCGAGCGCGTCGAGGTTGGACTCCCACATGCGCCAGGTCTGCGGCGCACCCTTGGGCCGACCGGTCGTGCCGGAGGTGAAGAGCACCGCCGTGACGTCGGTGGGACCTGCCCAGTTCCCCGTCGGGGCGCCCTCCCCCGGCGCCGGCGCCGACCGTACCCCCGGCGCGAACTCGGGCACCGGCGTGATCAACAGCCGCAGGTCGGCGTCCTCGAGGATCGGCGCGAGCTCCGCGGCGCGGTAGTGCCGGTTGAGCGGCACCCGCACCGCGCCGAGCGCCATGCAGCCGAGGTGCGCGGCGACGAGCTCGGGCCCGTTGTCGAGCTGGATGCCGACCCGGTCGCCGGGACCGACCCCCTGTTCCCGGAGCCAGCCCGCCGTGCGCTCCCCGAGCGCACGGAGCTGCCCGTAGGTGGAGGTGCGGCCCTGCCATCGCAGCGCCGGCCGTTCCGCCGGGTGGGTGAGGAACCGGTCGAGGAACGCGGGGCGCTGCATGGTCGCGCGCGTATCGCGATACCTGCCCGCATGGCCCCCGACCCGATCGACGCCTACGCCGCGTCCCAGCCCGACGCCGCCCGCGCGGTATGCGACTTCCTGCGCGGCGAGCTCGACGCCGCCCTGCCCGACGCCACCTCGAAGATCTGGCACCGCGCCCCGGTGTGGTTCCTCAACGGCAACCCCGTCGTCGGCTACTGGGTGCGCAAGTCGGGCGTGCAGCTCTTGTTCTGGAGCGGGCAGTCGTTCGACGAGCCCGGCCTGAAGGCGGAGGGCAAGTTCAAGGCCGCCGAAGCACACGTGAACACCCCGGACGACGTGGCGCCCGACGACCTGCGGCGGTGGCTCCAGAAGGCGCGCGCGATCCAGTGGGACTACCAGAACATCGTCAAACGCAAAGGGCGGCTCGAGCGGCTGGTGTGACCGTGGCGCCGGGCTGGCCGGCGGACCCCGCCGCCGACCCGTCGGTCGCGGGCCAGCCCCCGAGGCTGCGTGAGGGCTGGCCGCGCGGACGTCCGGGGTTATGCGCGCGCACCCATGGCCCGCCCCTCCTGGCCGCGTCGACTCCTGCGAATCTCGGCCTGGCTGGCGCTCGCCACCTTCGTCGGGGTCGTGCTCGCCGGGGTGCCCGCGGTGCTGGTCGCGCGCACCTGGAAGGCCGAAGCCGAGGCCCTGGTCGACGCACACGCCCGCTACGAGGTCGCCCACCCCGGGTGGAGCTTTCCCGCCCGGGTGGTCACGCGCCCCACGCCCCTGACCGCCGCCCCCAAGCGCCTCGTCGCCGAGGCCAAGGCGCGGGGGTACGTCGAGCGCTGCCCAGCGCCAGGGCCGGGGGAGTTCTGTGCCAAGACCCAGGCGGTCGTGCCGCGCGGCGGGGGCGACGCGCTGGAGCCCATCGAGCTCGGGTGGTTGTTGGGCCCGGACGCCGAGGTGCGTACCCACCTCCCCATCGAACGGGCGCCGGAACACCTCATCCAGGCGATCATCGCCGCCGAGGACCGTGACTATCGGGCGCATCACGGCGTGAACGTGAAGTCGATGCTCCGCGCGGTCTGGGCCAACGCCCAGGAGGGCGGGTACAGCCAGGGGGGATCCACCCTCACCATGCAGGTGGTGCGCAACCTCAACCAACGCAAGGAGAAGACCGTCCAACGGAAGCTGCAGGAGATGGTGATGGCGTGGGCCATCGACGCGCACCTCGGCAAGGACGGTGTGCTGCAGATGTACCTGGACGCGCCCTACCTCGGCCAGCGCGGGAGCCTGTCGATCTGTGGGTTCGAGGAGGCGTCGCGACACTACTTCGGGCACGGCGCCGCCGAGCTGAGCGTGGCCGAGGCCGCCACGCTGGCGGCGATCCTCCCCGCACCGGGCAAGTTCGCGCCCGACCGCTTCCCGGACCGCGCCCGCGAACGGCGCGACCGGGTGCTCGCCACCATGGCCGAGCTGTACGGCACCGACGTGACGTCGGCGTTGGCCGAGCCGGTGACCACGGTGGAGCCTCCGGTCTTCCCCGAGCGCTACCCGGCCTACCTCAGCGCGACGCGCGCGTGGCTCGAAGCGCACCTGTCGCCGAGTGTGCTCTATGGCGCCGGCCTCACGATCGAGGTCGGGCTGGACGTGGTCGCGCAGGAGGAGGCCGAGGAGCTGTTTCCCGCGAAGACCCGGTACTTCGAGTCGCTCGTGGGCAAGCGCCGAAAGGACGAGCCGATGCAGGCCGCGGGCGTCCTGCTCGACGTCGAGACGGGCCTTGTCCGTGCGATCTACGGCGGAACCGACGTCACCGCGATCAGCTTCAACCGGGGCACCCAGGCGATGCGCCAACCCGGTTCGAGCTTCAAACCGCTCACGTTCGCGATGGCGTTCGAACAGCGCGACGCCGAGGGGAAACCACGGTTCACCGCGTCGACGGCGGAACCGAACTCGCCGAGGGACTTCAAGACCCCCCAGGGGGTGTGGCGGCCGCGGAACGTCGGTGGCGAATACACGACGACCGCGAGCCTGGCCCACGCGCTCACCTGGTCGCAGAACATCGCCACCGCCTCGTTGTTGGAAGAGGCAGGGGGGCCCAAGGCGCTCATCGCGTTTGCGCAAAAGGTCGGCTTCGACACCACGAAGTTTCCGGAGGAGATGGGGCTGTGCCTCGGGCAGGGCGAGGTCACCCCGCTCGCGATGGCCCAGTTCGCGGGGGTGGTGAGCAACGGGGGGCGCAAGCTCGACGCCACGCCGGTGGCGCGGGCGGTGAACGCCGCCGGGGTCGAGCTCCTGGGGCCGCCGGTCGCCGGTGAGGGGGTCATCGATCCGGTGGCGGCCGCGCTCACGCGCGAGATGATGAGGTCGGTGATCGAGGTGGGCACCGGCGGCGCCAGCCGCGGGGCGGGCGGCGAAGGCGGCTACCAGGGCCCGGCCATGGGCAAGACCGGCACCACCGACGGCGAGAAGGACCTGTGGTTCGTCGGCGCCACCCCGAAGCTCGCGATGGCGGTGTGGGTCGGCTACGACACCCCGACCCCCCTCGGCGTTGCCGCGAGCGACCTCGCCGCCCCGCTGTGGGGCTGGTGGATGAACCGGGCCACGCGGGTCGACCTCACGGAGAAGGACCCGGCCACCGGCGCGCCGGTGTACCCCAAGTGGGGCGAGGAGCCGAAGTTGGCGAAGCGGTCCATCTGCAAGGTCAGCGGCAAGCTCATGAACGGCACCTGCCCCGGCATCCAGGCCCCCTACGCCGAGGGCACCGTGCCGCGCGAAGGCTGCCCGATCGAGCACCCCCCGGAGCTCGAAGCGCCGGAGCTCGACGCCGAGGGCAACCCCAAGCCCAAGCACGAGTCGTTGTGGAAGCGCCTCGCCCGCGAACAGGAAGAGGCCAAGGCCGCCGCGGGCCAGGCGCCACCGGCGCCGTAGCGTCAGCCGATGCGCGCCAACAGCGCCGGCACGCAGCGCTCGATCACGTCGAACATGTCCGCGAAGCCGTCGGAGCCCCCGTAGTAGGGGTCCTCGACGTCGGCGGGGCCCGACCGCGCAGGATCGAAGTCGCGGAACAGGACGAGGTCGGCGAACCCGGGCGCCATCCGGGCCACCGCACGGTGGTGCCCCTGGTCCATCGCCACCACCAGCGTCCCGGCGGCGAAGTCCGCCGCGACCACGCGGCGCGCGGGGTGGGTCAACGCCAGGCCCCGCCGTGCGCCCTCGGCCCGGGCGCGGGCGTCGGGGAGCTCGCCTGCGTGCCAATCCCCCGTGCCGGCCGAGTCGACGACGACGTCACCCCGGCCCGCACGACCGAGCGCGGCCTCGACCACCGCGTGCGCGGCCGGCGATCGGCAGATGTTGCCGGTGCACACGAAGAGCACCCGCGAGAAACGTGGAGAGCTCACCCGTCGAACCGCTGGAACACCAGCGCCGCGTTGACCCCGCCGAACCCGAAGCTGTTGCTGAGCACGACCCGCAACGGCACGTCGCGGGCCACGTTCGGGACATAGTCCAGGTCGCACTCGGGATCGGGCTCGTCGAGGTTGGCTGTGGGTGGGACCCGCTGCTGGTGCAGCGCCAGCACCGACGCCACCGCTTCGACGCCGCCTGCGGCGCCCAGGAGGTGGCCGGTGACCCCCTTGGTGGACGAGACCAGGAGCCGCCGCGCGTGGTCGCCGAAGACGGTCTTGATGGCGGCGGTCTCGGTGACGTCGTTCTGCGGGGTGCTCGTTCCGTGCGCGTTGATGTGGTCGACCGCGTCGGGCGCGAGACCCGCGCTCCGCAGGGCGAGCTGCATACACCGGGCGGCGCCCGCCCCACCCGGCGCCGGTGCGGTGTCGTGCCACGCGTCGTTGTTCAGCGCATAGCCGACCAACTCCGCGTAGATCCTCGCCCCGCGCGCCCGCGCGTGCTCGAGCTCCTCGACCACGAGGATCCCCGACCCCTCACCCATCACGAATCCGTCCCGCCCGCGATCGAACGGGCGGCTCGCGCGGGCGGCGTCGTCGTTGCGCTTGGAGAGCGCACGCATCACCATGAACCCGGCCAGGCCCACGGGCGACACCGCCGCCTCGGCGCCGCCGGCGAGTACGATGTCGGCCTCGTCGGCGCGGATGGCCCGCCACGCCTCACCGATCGCATGGTTGCCGGTGGCGCACGCGGTCGTGACGCACAACGAGGGGCCCTGGGCCCCGTACCGGATGGCGATCTGGCCGCCCGCGAGGTTGGTGAGCGCCCGCGGGATGAAGAACGGCGACAGGCCCTTCCACCCCTCGGCGTCGAAGAGCCGTGACCCGTGCACGATCTCGGCCAGCCCCCCGATGCCGGAGCCGACGTACACGCCAAAGCGCGGGTCGCCGTCGGAGTCGGCGACAAACCCGCTGTCCTGCAGCGCTTCGTCGGCCGCGTACATCGCGTACTGGGCGAAGAGCTCGAGCCGGCGGGTGAGCTTGCGGTCGATGCGCACCTCGGGCGCGAAACCCTTGACCTCGGCCGCGATGCGCACGGGCATCGCGCTGGTGTCGAAGCGGGTGACCAGGCCGGTGCCCGAGCGCGCTTCGACCATGGAGGCCCACGTGGTCGGGACGTCGTTGCCGCAGGGCGTCACCGCGCCCAGGCCGGTGACGACCACCCGACGCGCCACGCGCTACTTCGCCATCTTGTCGTTGATGTAGTTGATCGCGTCCTTGACGGTCGAGATCTTCTCGGCGTCCTCGTCCGGGATCTCGATGCCGAACTCCTTCTCGATCGCCATCACCAGCTCGACGATGTCCAGCGAGTCGGCGCCCAGGTCGTCGATGAACGCAGCGTCGGGGTTGACATCGGCGGGGTTGACGCCGAGTGACTCGGCGATCAGGTCCGTCACGCGGCGGGTGGTGTCTTCGCTGGCCATCGGGGTT